>DATFXJ010000042.1:0-12492 GCA_035315965.1 Pseudolabrys sp. | reverse complement strand
AGCGAGTCCTGACGGCGCTCGGCCGCTTGGCGAGATCGTACGCAGTGCGCGCTTTATCGTTGCGGTGGCCTGCGGCATAGCAAGCTACGGCATGATGAACATGGTGATGACGTCGGCGCCGCTTGCCATGGTCGATTGCGGTCATTCGGTGACCAACGCTACGCTCGGCATCCAATGGCACGTCCTAGCAATGTATGCGCCAATCACCGGCATCGGCTTGGCACTGATTGCCGCCACCGCCATGGTCGGCATCTCCGGCATCACGGTTGCGCATTTTTGGAGCGGGCTCGTGCTGCTCGGGTTCGGTTGGAACCTGTCGTTCATCGGCGCCACGACCATGATCACGCAGTGCCATATGAACGCAACACGGTTCAAGCGTTCAATGACTTCGTGATCTTCGGCAGCATGGCGCTGAGTTCGTCCGCTTCCGGTCAGCTGCTCGAAAAATTCGGCTGGACCGCCATCAACGAGGTGATCTTCCCGACCATTGCTGTTACGGGTGCCATGCTCTTGTGGCTCGCGCTACGACCCCGGGCCTCGACGATATAGGGCGCGGTTCAAGACTTATTTCCCGTTGAAAATGTGGTGGACTTCGGCCCAAATCGACCCCGACCGACTTGCTTCTCCAGAATCCGCCAATTCCGAAGGTGGGCAACGGCTATGAAAAGCTCTCGGTATTCGTAGTGGCGTCGCCGCGATGCAGTGCGCGGATGAAGTGCTGCGCAATATGACCATCGAGGAAAAGGTGATGCAGCTGTCCTGTGCCCGTGGGTCTGCTCGTTGCCGACGGCCTGGTCCGCGGTCAGCTCGACGCCTGTTGGGGTACGGCAACGGGTTGGCCTATTCCGGCAACCAGACGCTCGCAACGGTCGCAAAGACCATCAACGCCATCTAGCGCTGCCTGGCAATGGGGACCCAGCCCAACCGGCCGCGATATAAAGTCTCCGCAGCCTTGGGGGTTTCCCGCTCCCCGGCTATCTGAATTGGCACCGCGTGACCTTTGCCCTGAAGGCCTTCAACCTCAATCGGAGCTACTATGACACCCTTCTCTCGAAGGAGAACGGTTTCGTATTCGATGGCATCCCAACGCCCATCCGGGAAGCAGTATCACTCCCGTCACCAATCTTCACGGCCTTGTCTCGAATTGGTGCAGCACTACGTTGTTCCGAAACTCTGGTTTGCATTGAGCTAGACGATCAATGCTCACATCTGTCTTGGCCAAAAAAATTTATGCCTTTGATCCTGTTCGCCTGATTTGGACAGGAAGAAATGAATGTTGTAAAACCTCGATAGGCGGGCTCGCCTGAAGGTAGGGAAAGAACGTGGCACGAGTATTTGTGCTGCAATTTGACTGCGCAGAGGGAGAGCGGGCCGCAATACCTTCTCGACGCCCTATTTCCGCGTTGCACCCGTCACAACTTTTTGGCTATATCCGCACGCTTACCGGTCGGGGTGAAGCGCCCTTACAAGCGGCCATCCTCGACGCTCCTGGCGCCGGCGGGGGCGTTCGTCCCGCCAGCACCAATCAAATCGAGGAAAACGGCCACCATGAATACTTTGTGGTTGATCGTTGGCTGCGGGGGGCTCGCGATCGTATATGGCATCTGGGCGATCCAATCGGTGATGAGCGCGGATTCCGGCAGCAAAAGGATGCAGGAAATTTCCGAGGCCGTGCGCGAGGGCGCGCAGGCCTATCTCAAGCGGCAATACACTACAATCGGCCTTGTCGGCGTGGCGGTTTTCGCGATCATCGGTTTCACGCTCGGGTGGCTCGTTGCGGTCGGCTTTGCGGTCGGCGCCGTGCTGTCGGGCGCGACCGGCTTCATCGGCATGAACGTGTCGGTGCGCGCCAATGTGCGCGTGGCACAGGCTGCCACCAAGTCGCTCGCTGGCGGGCTCGAGCTCGCCTTCAAATCGGGCGCTGTTACCGGTATGCTCGTTGCGGGGCTCGCGCTGCTCGGGGTCACGCTTTATTTCGGCTTCCTCACTGGCACGATGCACAAGGCGCCTAACGATCGCACCGTGATCGACGCCATCGTCGCACTCGGTTTCGGCGCATCGTTGATCTCAATCTTTGCCCGTCTCGGCGGCGGTATCTTTACAAAGGGCGCCGACGTCGGCGGCGATCTAGTCGGGAAGGTGGAAGCCGGAATTCCGGAAGATGATCCGCGCAATCCGGCCACCATCGCCGACAACGTGGGCGATAATGTCGGTGACTGCGCCGGCATGGCCGCCGACCTGTTTGAAACCTACGCGGTCACCATCGTCGCCACCATGGTGCTGGCCTCAATCTTCTTCGCCAATACGCCGATGCTTCTGCCGATGATGACCTATCCGCTCGCCATTGGCGGCGCCTGCATCATCACTTCCATCATCGGTACTTTCTTCGTGCGGTTGGGCAGAAAGCGATCGATCATGGGAGCGCTCTACAAAGGCTTCATCGCCTCTGCCATGCTTTCGCTCATCGCCGTTTGGCTTGTTACAGACTACCTGATCGGTATGGGTCCGATCCCTGGCGTCCCGTACACCGGTAAGGCGCTCTACATCTGCGCGATCATTGGTCTTGTCGTCACTGGGTTGATCATCTGGATCACCGAATACTACACTGGCACCAATTTCCGGCCGGTCAGATCAATCGCTTCGGCCTCGGTCACCGGTCATGGCACCAACATCATTCAGGGTCTCGCCGTGTCGCTGGAAGCAACTGCGCTGCCGGCGTTGGTGATTATTGCCGGCATTCTTGTCGCCTACGCGCAAGCTGGATTGTTCGGAATCGCGATCGCGGTGACGTCAATGCTGGCACTCGCAGGTATGGTGGTCGCTCTGGATGCGTTCGGCCCGGTCACCGACAATGCCGGCGGCATCGCCGAGATGGCAGGCCTACCGAAAGCAGTGCGCAAGTCCACGGATGCGCTCGACGCGGTCGGAAACACGACCAAGGCAATCACCAAGGGCTATGCCATCGGGTCAGCCGGCCTCGGCGCGCTGGTGCTGTTCGCCGCCTATAACCAGGACTTGCGATTCTTCACTGCTGGGCAGCACCCATACTTCCAGGGTATCCAGCTCGATTTCTCTCTCAACAGCCCGTATGTGGTAGTCGGCCTCCTGTTCGGTGGTTTGTTGCCATACTTGTTTGGCGCGCTCGGCATGACCGCCGTCGGCCGCGCGGCCGGCGCAATCGTCGAGGAAGTGCGCCGGCAATTCCGCACCAAGCCCGGCATTATGAAGGGCAAGGACAAGCCGGATTACGGCCGTGCCGTCGATATGCTTACAAAGGCGGCGATCAAGGAAATGATCGTGCCATCGTTGCTGCCGGTGTTGTCGCCAATCGTCTGCTACTTCGCGATTTACTTCATCGCGGGGGGCGGACCTGCCGGCAAATCCGCGGCGTTTTCCGCCGTCGGTGCAATGCTGCTTGGTGTCATTGTCACAGGCCTTTTCGTCGCTATCTCGATGACGTCAGGTGGTGGTGCCTGGGACAACGCCAAAAAGTATATCGAGGATGGTCATTACGGCGGCAAGGGCTCGGACGCTCACAAAGCAGCAGTGACCGGCGATACGGTCGGCGATCCCTACAAGGACACGGCCGGTCCCGCCGTGAACCCCATGATCAAAATCACTAACATCGTAGCGTTGTTGCTGCTTGCAGTGCTGGCGCACTGATCGGGCGATCCCGAAGGGCCGCGCTAAATGCGGGGACGGAAGCCGGTGTTCTTCAAGAGGTTGCGCAGGTAGCTCAATTCCTGACCGCCGGTCGGCGTAGTCTCCGACAGGAAGTCGAAGATCTTGCCATCTTTCAAGCCGTAATTAGCCAGCCGGGTGACACGCCGTTCCTTGTCGAAATAGACCGCGATGACGCGTTGATCGACCACCTCATGCGGCATGAAAGCGACCGAGCGCTGGGCCTTTTGCGAGATGTAATAGAAGGCTTCGCCATTGACGGTAGCGACGGTAGAGGGTGTGCCGAGCACGATCAGCACCTGCTCCTGAGTGGCGCCGACGGGAACCTGTTCGAGCGCACCTTCTGGCAGCACGTAGCCACGCTGCAAAGTTTCCGTGGTGGCGCCGCAAGCGGCAAGCGCCAGTGCGCCGGCGAATGCCAGCGTGATGTGGAGAATATGCTTACGACGACGCACCGTTTTTGAACCTAAGCGCGACCTCTTCATTGGACCAAGAAGGGCATAGACGTAACCGCGGCAAACGGCTTTCACCCCGAATAGACCCTATGATGTTTCCCCTGTTTCGCCGCAACTCGCGGCAAGACACCATCTCCACCCTGTATGGCACGATCGTGGCACAGGCGAGATTGCCCTGCTTTTATCGCGAATACGGCGTCACTGACACAGTGGATGGCCGTTTCGACCTCTTGTGCTGAATCTCGTGATCGTCCTTGATCGTTTGGCGGCGGACCCGAGTTGCGGGACCTGGGACAGGCCCTTTTCGATCGTTTTTGCCAGGACATGGACAATAATTTGCGGGAAATAGCTGTAGGCGACCTTTCGGAACCAAAACACATGCGACGCATTGGCGAAGCATTTTACGGTCGGGTGCTGGCATACCGAAGCGCCCTGGCGACGCACGGTGAAAAAGCGTTGGTCGAGGCCTTAACGAGGAACATCTACGGCGGCGCCTCTGTCTCACCGGCTACCCCAGCGCGTCTTGCAACCTATATTCTGCAGGCGTTACGTGACGTTCGGGCGCAGCAACCGCCGATCTTATTGCCGGTAAGCTGCGTATGCCGGACCCAAAAGTTATTGTTCTTGTTGAAGACAAAGGTCGCTGAAATCTATGGACAAAAATCAGACCCCATGGAGCGTTCTTGTGGCCGTGGAAGATATTCCGGAAACTGGTCTGCATGTCGAGATTGACGCACCGGAGGCGATCCGTGCTCAGATCGCGGCGCTCGCCGGCTTGCGCGAGCTAGCCTGTCTCTCTGCAGTCTTCGATTTGGCACGCCGTGGCGCGGGGGTGCGTGTAATCGGCCGGGTTAATGCTCGCGTTGGCCAGACCTGCGTCGTCACGCTCGAACCGGTCGAAAGCGATCTAGAAGAGTCAGTCGATTTGAAATTCGCTCCCTTGTTGGCTCAATCAATTCGGTCGAAGGCAGACACGGCTGCTTTGCCGGCAGCTGAAGAGGAACCACCGGAACCTCTGTCCGACGGCAAAGTAGATTTGGGCGCGATCGCTACCGAATTCCTTCTCCTTGGCATCGACCCTTATCCACGCAAAGCGGGCGCCAAGTTTTCGCCGGTGCAGTCCGACGATAGTAGCGCAAAACCGTTCGCGATCCTGGAAACGCTAAAAAAGCGGCTAAGCAGCTGTTAGACCGGCGAAAAGTGGGCACAGGGCAATGCGGGTCGAGGATAATCGGCTTGTTTGCGGCGACCGAGCCGGTATGGTCGCGGCCGTGCGCCGACTTCAGAAAACCGGGTTGCCGGCGCTAACGCCGCCAAGAGCGATCCATGCCGGATAAGGTTCGCGTCGCGCTTGACGCTATGGGCGGCGACCATGGCGCGACGGTCATATTGCCAGGCGCTGATCTCTCCCTCAGTCGCCACCCCGACATCGAATATCTTCTGTTCGGCAATCGAACTGCGGTGGAGCCTGTGCTTGACGGGCTACCCCGGCTGAAAGGCAAATCGAGATTTGTACATACTGAAGTGTCGATCCGCATGAGCGACAAGCCCAGTCAGGCGCTACGTTATGGGCGCTGGAAGTCGTCAATGTGGTTGGCCATCGACGCGGTGAAAAAACGCGAAGCCGATGTCGCAGTCTCTGCCGGAAATACCGGCGCGCTAATGGCGATGGCCCGTTTCAATCTCAAGATGATAGAAGGCATCGAGCGCCCGGCGATTGCCGCATTGTGGCCGACGCTCAAGGGTGAATCGGTAGTGCTCGATGTGGGCGCTTCGATCGGTGCAGACGAGACGCATCTCGTTAATCTCGCGGCCATGGGCGGTGCCATGGCCCGCGTGCTATTCGATATTGAACGTCCGACTGTCGGGCTTCTCAACATTGGAGTCGAAGAAGTCAAAGGACTGGAGCAGGTGCGCGAAGCCGGCCGCATCTTGCGCGAAGGACAATTCCCACACTTCGACTACCACGGCTTTGTCGAGGGAGATGATATCGGCAAAGGTGCCGTCGATGTTGTTGTCACAGAGGGCTTCGCTGGCAATATCGCGCTCAAAACGGCTGAAGGCACCGCTCATCAGCTCGCTTCCTATCTGCGCGCCGCCATGAATCGCACTTGGACGGCGCGCCTTGGCTATTTGCTTGCGCGGCATGCGTTCCGAACACTCAGAGACAAGATGGATCCGCGCAAGGCGAACGGTGGCGTTTTCCTTGGACTCAACGGGATCGTAATCAAGAGCCATGGCGGCGCCGATACCGAAGGCACTGCTGCTGCAATTGACATGGGTTACGATATGGTGCGGTACGAATTGCTCGCCAAGATTAGTCAGTCAATGGCGCGCGACTTGAAAACGGGCACGACCGCGCGACTCGTGAGCGGAGCGGACTCGTGACAATGGTACGCTCGGTCGTGCTCGGATGTGGAAGCTATCTGCCGTCGCGCATCGTGAGCAATGATGAGCTCGCTCGCTCAGTTGAGACCACCGATGAATGGATCGTTCAGCGAACGGGTATTCGTGAGCGCCACATTGCCGCGCCAGGTGAGCTTACTTCCGATCTTGCGCTACATGCCGCGCGAGCCGCGCTCGCTAACGCGCACGTCGAGGCAAGTTCCATCGACCTGATTGTATTGGGGACCTCCACGCCCGATCAGACCTTTCCGGCGACCGCCGTCTCTGTGCAGGCCGGGCTCGGCATCACCCATGGGGCTGCGTTTGATTTACAGGCGGTGTGCTCCGGATTCATCTATGCGCTGCAAGTGACGGATGCGTTGCTGCGTGGGGGCATTTACAAGCGCGTGCTGGTGATTGGTGCCGAAACCTTCTCGCGTATCCTCGACTGGAACGACCGCACCACCTGCGTGCTATTTGGCGATGGCGCCGGCGCCCTAGTCCTCGAGGCACAACCACAAGCAGGCACCCGCGAGGACCGTGGCATCCTGACCACCCATCTCCGCTCGGACGGGCGGCACAAGGCTAAGCTTTACGTTGATGGCGGACCGTCCTCGACCCAGACGGTCGGCTACCTCCGTATGGAGGGGCGCGAAGTGTTCAAGCATGCGATCGCAATGATCACCGACGTGATCGAGGATGCCTTCAATGCCACCGGCTATTCCGCCGCCGATATCGACTGGTTTGTGCCGCATCAGGCCAACAAGCGCATCATCGACGGGTCCGCCCACAAGCTGGGCATCGCGCCGGAAAAAGTGGTGGCTACCGTAGACCGCCACGGGAACACTTCGGCGGCCTCTATCCCGCTGGCCCTGGCTGATGCGGTGGCTGACCGCCGAATCAGGCGCGGTAACTTGATACTTTTGGAGGCCATGGGTGGCGGATTCACGTGGGGTTCGGCGCTGATGCGTTGGTAAAGCAGGGAGTATTTCCTCACAATCTGTAACGGCCCCGTTGACCCCTTCCGGTCTTGCTAATATCCTCGATAATTCAGCGGGATACCTTCGCCGGGGGCAGGGCAGGCGATGAGCGGAAAAACTGTGACGCGGGCAGACCTCTGCGAGGCGGTCTATCAGAAAGTGGGTCTTTCACGTACGGAATCGGCGGCGCTGGTAGAGTTGGTGCTCAAGGAGATCACCGAATGTCTGGAGCGCGGAGAAACGGTCAAACTTTCGTCGTTTGGGTCGTTTGTTGTGCGCAAGAAGGGCCAACGAATCGGCCGCAACCCCAAGACCGGTAAGGAAGTACCAATTTCACCCCGGCGTGTTATGGTGTTCAAGCCGTCAGCGATCCTTAAGCAACGCATCAACAACGGCAGCGCTGAGCCAACTTGAGCCGACCCCGTTAGCGTAACTGCGTTTGTATCAAACTCTCAGGAGTGGCCGCTTTGGACAACAAGGCGTCAGACGCGTTTCGCACTATCAGTGAAGTGGCAGACGAACTCGATCTGCCGCAGCACGTGCTGCGCTTTTGGGAGAGCCGCTTTCACGAAATAAAGCCTATGAAGCGTGGTGGCGGTCGCCGCTATTATCGCCCCGCCGATATCGATTTGCTGCGCGGCATACGTCATCTTTTGTACGGCGAGGGCTACACCATTCGAGGTGTACAGCGCATCTTGCGCGAGCAAGGTCCGAAATTTGTTCAGGTTGTTTGGCAGGAAGGTGCACCGCGGCCGCCTCATGGAAAGATTGAGGACGAGGAATCTGTCGAGGAAGCGGTGATCGCGGATGATATCGCGATGGAAGAGCCTGGCTTGCGCGGCCGCTTGTTGTCGCTAATTGGACGCGATCTCGGAGATCGACAGGGCGACTCCGCAGTCCGTGTCGAGCCGCCACTCACCAGCGCGCCGGTTCCTCAAATTGACCCAATCGATCGCGCCATCCACGGTGTCTCGTCTGATCCATCAAATGCGGCGCCGGAAGCCACATCAGCCACACCGCGTCAACCGTCGCCCAGGATGCCCGCCGGCATCGGCGGCGAGGATCTTCGCAAGTTGCAGGCCGCGCTGCACGAGCTTGAGGAATGCCGCAAACTGATCGATGCAGCAGTTGTACGGCCGCATTAGAGCTTCCGGCCAGCCTCGCGATGTCGTACCCGTAGGACATGGTGCCCCAGCAATGGCCGTTTAGAATGCCTGAAGCCTGGCCTGCAGGTGGTCAGTTGCCGTGCCGGAATTGAGATCCTGGCCGTCGCCCCGGGCGGTGCAAATCGCGTTACGTCTGGCACCTCAGTTGCTGCCGCTCATGCCAGTGGCGCGGCCGCATTATTGCTGGCGGCGAAGCCGAAACTTACTCCTGCCCAGTTGCGCGGCAATCTGATCCGATCTGCCAACCGGATTTCCGGGACAAGCGCAATGAGGTTGGGACCGGCGTCATCAAACTCGCTGTGGTAAGCTGAAATCCAAAAAATATCCGGCGAGGCAGCCGTTTCCTTGAGATTTGGACAACTATTGTGGATCGATCGCCATGGCCACGTCGGAATCCCTGCTTGTTGAGCGTCCAACAGACGAAATCGTCGTATTCAGGATCAATCGCCCGCAGGTGCGGAACGCGCTCAATCTCGAGGTGCGTTCGGGGCTTGCCGACGCAGTCACCCACTACGGCGCAGATAAAACCGTGCGCTGCATGATCGTGACCGGGTCCGATCTGGCCTTTGCCGCCGGCGCCGATATTGCTGAGATGGCAGAAGCCGCCCCGGTCGAGGTCATGTCGCGAAATGTGCAGAAATATTGGCGCGTCATCATGGAATGCCCGAAGCCGTTGATCGCTGCTGTTGAGGGGTTTGCGCTCGGCGGCGGGCTGGAGCTCGCGTTGTGTACTGACATCATTATCGCGGGCGAGGGAGCAAAGCTCGGTCTGCCCGAAGTCAGGGTGGGCATTCTACCCGGCGGAGGAGGCACGCAAAAGCTTGCCCGTCTTGTCGGGCGCCATCGCGCAATGTTGTTGATTATGACTGGAAGAATGTTTGGAGCTGCCGAAGCGCTGAGCATGGGCGTGGTCAGCGAAGTCGTGCCGACAGGGCAGGCATTGGCACGCGCGATCGATGTTGCACGCGAAATCTCCGCCATGCCGCCAATTTCGATCATGCAAATAAAGGAAATTGTGAACGCCGGGGTGAATGCACCACTTGAAACAGCGCTCGTGCTGGAACGCAAAGCCTTTCAATTGCAATTTGCAACGCGCGATCAGAAAGAAGGGATGCGCGCCTTCCTGGAAAAAAGAAAGCCGAAGTTTGAAGGGCAGTGACGTGTGGTCATGAATCTTTCCAAGCCCGATCTGGCGGTAGCAGTATTTGGCGCGGGCACGATGGGACGTGGCATCGCGCAAGTGTGCGCGCAAGCCGGTCTCGTCACCTTGCTGTTTGATTCCCGCGATGGCGCGGCGGGTGAGGCGATTGCGGCGATCGACAGAGCACTCGAAGGCCTGTTGTTGAAAGGACGTATGTCAGCGGTCGCCAAGCAAAACGTGCTTGACCAGCTAAAATCGATTCGTTCCTTTGAAGAAGCAAAAAGCGCCGACATTGTCATTGAAGCGATTGTCGAAGATCTGCATGCCAAGCGCGAACTGTTCCGAACGCTCGAAAGCTATCTGTCGCGGGACGCGGTGCTTGCCACCAATACATCGTCACTTTCCGTAACGGAAGTCGCTGCCGCTTGTGAAAGACCGGAACGCATCGGTGGACTGCATTTCTTTAATCCGCCGCCGCTGATGCGTCTGGTCGAAGTCATCGGTGGCTTGCGGAGTGACACGGCGTTGGTCGAAGCGCTCATGGGCTTTGTGAGGCGCATCAACAAACATCCGATCGTTGTCGCTGACACTCCCGGTTTTGTGGTCAATCACGCAGGCCGCGCTTATGGGCCCGAGGCACTGCGGATCGTGTCGCAAGGCATCGCGAGCCCGTGCGAGGTCGATCTTCTGATGAAAGAGGCCGCCGGATTTCGAATGGGCCCGTTTGAATTGCTCGATCTCGTCGGCGGCGACGTCGCTCACGCCGTCATGGAGAGCATCTTCGACCAGTATTTTGGCGACCCAATGTATCAACCTTCGACGCAAATGGCCGTACGCGTTGCCGGCGGCTTGCTCGGCCGCAAGACTGGGCGGGGCTTTTATAACTATGATGGTCCGGCGACCCCAACCCCGCCGACGATTTCGGTGCCGTCAAGGCCTATACCGATATCTGCCTGGGTTGCAGATGAGGATGGCGGTCGGGACCTCGCGGACTGGCTAAAGGCTGCAGGTGTCAAGGTTCGACTTGGCGGGGAGCCCGCCGCCGGCGGCCCATGTTTTGTCACGCCCTTAGGCGAGGATGCCTCAAGCGCCTCGGTTCGTCTGAAACTGGATCCGGTGCGCACGATCGCCGTCGATATGCTCGGCCGCTTCGAGGGCCGGCGCACGTTAATGAAGACCCCGCTCACCAATGCGGATACACTCGGAGCAGCGGTCGCGGCCTTGTCAGCCACCAGGGCGTCGGTGACCGTGATCAACGATAGCCCGGGGTTTGTCGTGCAGCGTATGCTTGTAATGATCGTTAACATCGGAACCCGTATCGCCGAGTTGCGCATTGCAAGCCCGGCCGACGTCGATATCGCAGTTGAGCTAGGCCTTAACTATCCGGAGGGACCTTTGGCGCTCGGTGATACTCTTGGCGGCGCGCGCGTGCTCTCCGTGCTTGACGGAATGCACGCCATCACACTCGACCCAAAGTATCGCGCCACCACATGGTTGCGCCGCCGGGCGCGACTCGGCTTGTCGTTGAGCACGCCGGATTGAAGGGTCCTCTTTTGGGCGTCCTTCCACGAAAAATCAGGCCGTCTCAAGGAAAAATCACGATTTTCGGCGAGATTGCCGTTGGTCGGGCAGCTATCTCTAGAACGCCAACTTCCTCCACGCGGGCGACAGATTTTCCGTCGCCTGCTTTTTTGTTGCCGCCAAAATCAATTTTCAGCACCGAGTGCTCTACAGACGCGGGTTGCGATAACGGCACGGCAGCTCTTAAGTGAAACCGCCGGGTGGTTTGACATTGTGCGGCTGCGCTTCTAAGGCAAAGCATAAGGCATTACATACGTCGCCCGACGTATAAAAATAGGGTTGAGCTCCGAGCGCAAGCTAGCCGTCCGATGCCGGCTGCCTACGTTAGCCACGTCGGTGCCGCGGCGAAATCCGCTTTCGATGATTCACCGGCACGTGGCCTCACTGTTCCGATGATCTCCCGCAGCGCGTCGATCGTCGATCGCCCACTGTCCTCGCCGCGCCCGCCATGGTTGGAGAAAAGTATTCCGTCCATGCCATTCTACACAGCGAGTTCAGCATCCTGGGGTTAGAATGCCCTTGAGCACAATCTTCAGTGGGGGAAGGCGAAAGAGAACCCTCAAGCGGAAAGTCGTCGCCGAAAACCTCAAGCAATGAAAAGGTACCATGACCCGTGAGCGCGCGACGGCGGACTTCAAAGGCGCGGTAGCTAGGCACTGAAGAATTACCGTAGCGGATACAATCTTGTCTGGTGTACAAGGGAAGCAAAGCCGACGACCTTCTGGTGCAGCAGCCGAATAAATTCGAGCTGTTCATCAACGTCGAGACCGCCGGGGCGTGAACTATCAACAGGGAGAACGACGATGAAAGCACTTGTTTTAGTAACCGCCTTTTTTATGACCTGTGGTAATGCCTACGCAGATTCATGCAAGATGGAAGCAGGCAACAAGAAGCTTGCTGGTGCCGCTATGACCAGCTTCATGAAAAAATGTGAAACTGATGCAAAGGCGGCCTGCAACAAATCGGCAGCCGAGAAAAAATTAGCTGGCGCAGCAAAAGACAGCTTTACCAAAAAATGTATCAGTGACGCGGTAGGCAGCTGAGAAATTGACAAGCAAGATTTGCCCAACCCCCCATTGTGGGTGCGCGGTCTGCCAATGGCC
>DATFXJ010000041.1:0-20788 GCA_035315965.1 Pseudolabrys sp. | reverse complement strand
GGCGTGCTTAATGCATGAGCGAGCAAATCTAGGTCATTATCGAGCAGGCGCCAGCTCTGCTGCAATCTCAATCGTGGCGCCAGAGCCCGTAATGTCGAACCAGTTCCGCATGCTAGATCGACGATATCGACGGAGCTCTTGCCGGCGAGTGAATTGACAACCGCATCGAGGACCTCCACGTTACGTGCGCGCAGGTCGTGCGGCTCGCGCAACGCGAGCCAGCCGGAGGCGAAGCCGCTCATAGTGCAGACTCGATTGCAGCCGCGAATAATTTCGCGGAATCCTGCCACCTCGGGAGCGCTTGCGCCGCAGCGCGCGCGTTGCCCGCCATTCGGCATCTCTCTGTTGCGCTGTCGATCAGCCGACGCAGCGCAGTCGCCAAGGCGGCCGCATCATCTGGCGCAACGAGCACCCCGGCTCCCGCCGGAATAATATCTGGAAGCGCGCCAATGGCGGTGCCAACAACCGGAAGCCCGTGCGCTATCGCTTCGGAAAAAGCCATACCGTAGCCTTCAAATCGTGACGCCACGACGAACAGATCGGCCCTGGCATAAAGCTCGGTAAGGCGTTCGGATGATACGGCTCCGAGTGCCGCGACCTTGCCGGACAGCCTATAGCGCGCGATATCGGCGTCCAATTGCGCTACCGCTGCGGGATCACGGCCGCGGTCGCCCGCTATGGTCAAATGCCAAGGCATTTCGGCAAACGTGGCCAGCGCGGCGATGAGCACGTCAAAGCCTTTGCGCGGCACGATTGAGCCGACGGAAAGCAGCCGCACGATGCCATCACTACTCCCGCGCGCGGGCACAACCAAATCGTTTCCGGGATGGGCGACGGTGACCCGTTCTGTCGGCACATCGTAATCGGCAACGAGCAGCCGTGCGGTCGCCCGGCTCGTCACAATGACATGCCTAGCAACAGCGAGCGCAGCGCGCTCGCTTGCACGCAATTCATTGGCTCTTGTCGCCGTCAGACCCGTCTCCGAGGCGAGCGGATGATGCACGAGCGCGATCAGTGGATACCGGCGGCAGAGCTGTGCCGCTGCTTCGGGAATGGCGCCAAGCGCCAACCCGTCGACAACAATCGGGCGGCCAGTCGGAATCTCCATCAGCCGCATTGTCGCGTTCCGTTTCTGCTCGTTAGTCGGAAACGGAAAGCCATCGCCGAGTTGTACGACTTCGACTTGCCAGCCGAGCCGCTCAAGCTCTCTAATCATCCGGCGATCGTATGCGTAGCCGCCAGTCGGGCTGCCGAGATCCCCGGGAACCGCGATCGCAACGGTCCTCACCACAAGGGTGCCTCGTACCAGGCTCGCGCCACGTGCGACTCCGAGAGGGTTACGCGGATCGATGTAAGTTCGCGTCCGTCGCGACCTAATCTGCCGGCACGGGTGGCTTCCGAGAGCCGCTCATAAATGTGCTTGGTAAGGAATTCGGCTGTGGTATTGGCGTTCTTGAACTCCGGCAAGACATCTAAATTATTGTAATTGAGCGGCGAGAGCACCCTCTTTAGGACTTCGTGCGCGCGCCCGATGTCGATAACGATGCCGTTCGGGTCGAGCGTCTCGGCCATGAATGCCGCATCAACAACGAAGGTCGCTCCATGCAGCGCCTGCGCCGGACCAAACACAGAACCGCGGAACGAATGAGCAATCATGATGTGGTCGCGCACTTCGACGGAAAACAAAGGGCCCCTCCTCACGTCCTGCCATCGGCTGCGGGATAATCGACGAGCTGACAAAGCACGCCGCTTTGCGGCGCAAGAATATCAGGCAGCCGCAATGGCAACTCCTGAAATTTAATGGCTGGAGCAAGCAATGTGTCGAGCCGTGCATCTGCAAGCAATTCGAGCGCGGCGCCAAGACGGCGCTTGAAGGTCCAGCGGGCGCGGTGTGAGGATGCAACCTGACCAACTTGACTCGAGATCAGCGTGAGACGACGGCTATGGAATGCGCCGCCGAGCGGCACCACGACATCGTCGGTGCCGTACCAACTCAGCTCCAACACCGTCGCCTCCATGCCGGCGAGATTGACCGCGGTCGCAAGACCGGCTGCCGTGCCGCTCGCATGAAAAACAAGGTCGCAATCGCCGGGCGCGGCCCCTGGCGCGGCGAAGCCGACGCCAAGCCGGCGCGCAAGCTCACTGCGGGAAGGCTCGACATCTACCAAGGTCACCTGAGCGTTGGGCAGCTGGGCGCACAACCACGCGACCAGCGCGCCGACAACACCCGCGCCCACCACGGCGATATGGTCGGCGGGCGCGGGCTGCGCATCCCACACTGCATTCAATGCCGTTTCCATATTGGCCCCGAGAACGGCGCGTGCGGCCGGCACTGGATTTGGTACCGGCGCGACCGCGGCGGCGGGCACGTTGAAAACGCTTTGATGGGGATAAAGCGTAAAAACGACACGGCCCTCCAGCGCGGCAGGCCCGCGCTCGACCAGACCAACGGCCGAATACCCGTATTTGACGGGAAAAGGGAACGCTCCAACCATGAACGGCGCGCGCATGCGCCCGAATTCGGAAGGGGGAACACGCCCGGCCAGCACCAATCTTTCGGTGCCCCTGCTAATGCCGCTGTGCAGAGCGCGAACCTGCACCTCGCCTGGTCCGGGCTCGAGAAGCGGCTCAGACCGGATTTCGGCACGGCCTGCAGCGGCATACCACAAGGCTTCAGTGGTTCGGCCCGTCATTTTTTCTGGTCCCAACCTTGGACTTTGTATCCGCCCTCAGGGGTATATCCCGAACAGTAGAACACCACATTGGGGGGCTTCAGCCGTGTTCGATCAAATGACCGAGGTTTCCGTCGGGGTGGAAGGTCCAATAACAACTGTGCTCGCGCACCGACGAGCGCTCTTTGCGGCGCTCGTAGGCGCAACCACAGCTGCTGTGCTGTGGCTTGCCGCCGTGGCCGTCCCGCCGTCCAGCGCAGGCGGCCTTGCGTTCCTCGTGCTCTTCACGATCACCTTGCCTTGGGCGGTCGTGGGCTTCTGGAACGCCGTAATCGGCTTTCTCGTCATGCGTTTTTCCGATAACCCGGCAGCCGCCGTAAACCCACTAATGGCCAGCATCCGCGGCGACGAACCGATCACGGCCTCGGTGGCGATCCTGATGTGCATCCGTAACGAGAGTCCAGAGCAAGTGACCCGTAATCTGCAGCCACTGATTGCCGGGCTCGAGCAGGCGCGCGCCGCTCACCTGTTTCATGTCTACATCCTCAGCGACAGCAGCCTGCCTGAAATCGTCGGCGCCGAAACCGCCTGCTTCGGCAGTCTTATCGCCAGGTGGAAAAATACCATCCCGATCACCTATCGGCGACGCACCGAAAACACCGGTTTCAAGTACGGCAACATTCGCGACTTCTGCGATCGCTGGGGCAAGAACCATGATTTCGCTCTCATACTGGATGCGGACAGCTTTATGCCGGCAGAGATATCGCTGCGGCTCGTTCGCATCGCGCAGGCAAATCCGTCACTTGGCATTCTGCAGACACTGGTCGTTGGCATGCCATCGGTTAGCGTGTTCGCCCGCTTGTTCCAGTTCGGCATGCGGCTGGGCATGCGTTCATACACGCTCGGCTCGGCTTGGTGGCAGGGCGATTGCGGCCCTTATTGGGGCCACAATGCCATTATCCGTCTCGCGCCCTTTATCGCGCACTGTCGCATGCCGATGTTGCCTGGCAACGGACCACTGAGCGGACATGCGCTAAGCCATGACCAGGTCGAGGCTGCGCTGATGTGCCGCGCTGGCTATGAAGTGAGGGTCCTACCGATAGACGGGGTGAGCTGGGAGGAGAACCCGCCGACACTGATGGAATTTAGCCGCCGAGATCTACGCTGGTGCCATGGCAACATGCAGTATTGGCAGTTGCTTACTTTGCCCGGCCTAAAGCTGGTCAGCCGATTTCATCTCGCTTTCGGGATATGGATGTATCTCGGCTCGCCAGCCTGGATAGCGATGACGGCCATCGGTACGGTGTTGCTGGCGCTTTCCGACACGCCTGCGGTGCAATACGTGCCGGTGAAAGCGGGCGTCGGCACTGCGTTATTTGCCATAATGATGCTGATGACCTTCGCGCCCAAGATCGCGACAGTGATCGACGTGTTGTTGGAGGATGTGGCCCGCCGCTCCTTCGGCGGACTGATTCCGTTCGTCCTGAACATTGCTGTCGAAACTTTGTTCACGCTGCTGCTGGCGCCGATCGTCGCACTCTCGCATACCATCTTTCTCGTTCGTCTCTTCTTGCTTCGGCGCGGCACCGGCTGGAACAGCCAAGCCCGCGAGAGCCATGCTGTCCCGTGGCGCCTTGCTTTCTCAAAGCTATGGCCGCAGACGCTCGCTGGATGCACGATCTTGAGCGTTGTGGCTTTGAAATCGCCCACCGATTTCGGATTTGCTCTGTTGGGCACTAGCGGTCTCATTCTCTCCACGCCGTTCGCGGTCGTGACAGCCTCGCCACTTATGGGCAGCCTATTTGCGCGGATCGGCATCGGCCGCGTTCCTGAGGAAAGCGAGCCTCGCGACGCGCTGCTGTCTCTTTCCTTGCCCGCGATTGAGATCACCTCATCGTCAGCTCAGAAGAAATCCGAAAAGTAATGTTCGATGCATTGAAAGCGATGCTGGGTATTACGCGGTCGCTGCGCATCTACTACGGCGATCGTCAACATGGTCCGGCGATGGACCGCCTCTACTGCGAATTCGTTAGATCCGGCGATCTCGTGTTCGACATCGGCGCGCATGTGGGAGACCGCATCGCCGCCTTCCGGCGTCTGGGTGCGCGCGTGGTTGCGCTCGAGCCGCAGCCAGCATTGGTGAAGACATTGCAGCTGATTTATGGCCGCGACCCGATGGTCACAATCCAGACAGCAGCCGTCGGACGGCAGTCGGGCTCCATCACGCTCAATGTCAATCTCGCAAACCCGACCGTTTCTACGGTATCGGCGGATTTCATGGCGGCGGCGGTCCATGCACCCGGCTGGGAAGAACAAGTTTGGTCGAAGTGGGTGCAGGTGCCGTTGACGACGATTGATGCGCTGATGTTAAGTCATGGAAGGCCCGCTTTCATCAAGATCGACGTCGAAGGTTTCGAAGCCGAGGCATTGGCTGGTCTCTGCGAGCCCGTCGCGGCCCTGTCGTTCGAGTTCACGCTGATCCAACGGGACGTCGCTCACCTAGCCATCGAGCGGTGTCGTGCGCTGGGTTACGCGCAGTTCAATGCGGCGCTCGGAGAGAGCCAAACGTTCGAACACGACGGTTGGCTCGACGCGGATGAAATCTCTCGCTGGCTCGACGGGCTGCCGGCGCAAGCTAATTCTGGGGACGTATATGCTCGCCTCGCGTGAAATGGGTCGGACAGCCTTGTTGCTGGTTGGCCTGGCGGCCGCTGGGTTCGCATCGACGCTGTATGTTTTCTACCCCGGCATCATGACGTTTGATTCACTCTACATCTACAAAGATATGGCGAAGCGCGCTTTCGGGGATTGGCAATCGCCAGCCATGCTGGCCCTGTGGATGGTAATCGATCCGATTGCGCCGGGTCCAGGCAGCATCTTCCTTCTCACGGCGGCACTCTATTGGCTCGCTTTCACGATTGTGGCAATGGGAGTTGCTCGGCACTCTCCGCAGCTCGCGTTGCTCGTGCCGGTACTTGGTCTATCGCCGCCCGCCTTCGTGCTGGTGGGTGTGATCTGGCGCGATATTTTGTTCGGCATCTTGTGGCTACTCGCGGCGGGCTTGGTTTTCTTGGTCTTCGAGCGCGGCTGGAAAATACGAGTTCCTGTTCACGTGTGCGCTTTCGTGCTGTTCGCATTCGGCGTCCTGCTGCGCCCGAACGCCCTCGCCGCCGCGCCTCTTCTCACAGCCTATCTTGTATGGCCTTCGCATTTTCATTGGAAGCGCGCGGCGCTCCTCTATGTGCCGGCCGCACTCGGGCTATTTGCGTTGGTGCAGATCACCTACTACGGCGTCTTCCGAGCGGAACGGCAGCACCCTCTGCATTCGATCGTGGTCTTCGACCTTGGTGGCATTTCGTACTTTGCCGACAAGAACATGTTCCCGGGCATTTGGACTGACGAGGAGAGCGCCCTCATCACCCGCGGATGTTACAAGCCTGTCGCCTGGGATATCTATTGGACACAAGCCCCTTGCATGTTCGTGATGGAGCGACTGGAAAACGAAAAACTGTTCGGCACACCCGCATTGCTGCAGGCCTGGTGGCACGCGATCGTCAGGCATCCGCTGGCCTATTTTCAGCACCGCGCTACGTTTCAATGGACGTTCCTCGCCGACGTCAACCTAGCGATGTGGTCGCGGGATTTCGATAATCCGGACAAGATTGCTTTTGCGGACAAGCCGCGCCTCATGGCACTAAAGGCAGTCAACGATGGATTGAATCCGACACCCTTGTTCCGGCCAGGGGCCTGGCTACTGCTCGATATTGCACTTTGCATCTTCGCATGGCGGCGGCGCGACACGCCGGCCGGCGCCTTTGTCATCGGGATTTGCGGATCGGCGGCGGTATACGTGATGACTTTCTTTACTGTCGGCGTCTCGACTGATTTGCGCTATGCCTATTGGGCCGTTCTCGCCGGGCTGACGGGGGCAATCGCGGCGGCGCAGAGGCGCTGCAGATCCAAGGCTTTCATGGAGCCGAAACTATCAAGGGCATGAAGGTAAAACCTGGTCCGGGGCGTTGCCCATTGCGCGCCGTTATTATCATAGGGGGGATCGGCGCATCGATATTGTTCGTGCTCGTCGGAGTGGTGTTCCGGCTGCAACTGTTCGGCGACGGCTCGATCTTCTCCTACGCCGTAGCCGCACAGGACGGTTGGCAATTCCACTGGCACAATGTATCGGGTCGTTTATTCACCTATCTTTTCGTCTACCCCCCGGCCGAGGCGGTCGTGGCAATGAGCCACAATGCCGAAGCGGGGATCGCTGTATATGGAATCTTGTTTTTCTCAGCCCCACTGCTGGGGCTCGCTCTGACGTTCTGCGTCGATTGCACGTCCAACCGCACAATCTTCATTTACGCGTGCTTGTCGACCGTATTTCTTTGCCCTCTTGTGTACGGTTTCCCGACCGAAATGTGGATGGCGCATGCGGTGTTTTGGCCGACACTCGCTCTCTGCTTGGGATCACCGACTAGTTGGCGCGGCACCGCCGCCGTATTCGCTGCTCTGCTGGCGCTTGTGTTTACGCACGAAGGAGCGCTCGTTCTCTCGGCGGCGATCCTGTTCGCCGTGCTCCTGCGCGGGTGGCGTGACGGGAAATTCGTGCGAGCCCTCGGCGCATTTTGCGTGGTGCTTACGGTCTGGGCGGCCGTCAAGCTGACGATACGGCCCGACGACTACATTGCTGATGTCATGGCGGCTGCCGCGTTCAAATTCATCGATATCCGCAACCTGGCACAGCCGGCATTTTTGTCATTGCTCGCGGCGCTGGCAGGCTTTGGAACCTTGCTTGTGCTGCTGGGCTGGATCAACCTGCCAATACCGCACGTATTCGCAGTTGCCGCGTGTGCCGGCGCACTCGTTATTTATTGGATCGGGTTCGACGACTCACTTCTAACAGATGCGCGCTACAATCTTCGCACTCTATTGCTGATCATGATCCCAATTTTAGGCGTTCTGGCCTCGGTGCATGCGATGGACGATGCCGAGCGACGCAGCTCTCCATTTCCGTTCCTGGAGCCATGGGCAACTGCAGTCGAGGCTGTCGTCAACCGGCAGATAGCTGCCGGCGCACTCCTGCTGATAATGCTTATCCACGCCGTCGAGACCACAAAGTTCGTTTTGGCTTGGTCGGACTACAAGCGCACGGTGCGCGCGCTGGCAACCGACACCGCCTCGGATCGGAGCAGTCCCCTTTTCGTGTCCTCAGGCCGCGTTGGCGACGAGCTTAACCGGCTCGCATGGAATTCGACGACGCCGTACCTATCGGTACTAGTTGCGCCGGGGCTCGCACCCACCCGTCTCGTGGTTGATCCGGATGCAGGCTACTTTTGGCTTTCGTGCCAAAACGCACTACAGAGCGAAGCAACCAGCACCGCGATTCCGGCAGCGGCGCGCCAGCTCGTCCGGATACACGCCTGCCTGCACCGTTAGTGCGACTGCGGCGCTATTGTTTTGCCGCCTGCGGCGTAGTCCAAGTCTTATAGTCAGCTTCGGAAATGCTTGGTAGCTTCTTCAGGAACGCGACGACGGACCACAATTCGTCGTCTTTCGCTCCAGCAGCGGCAAAACTTGGCATGCCGGTCATGTTGATGCCGTTCTTCATCACCCAAAACAATTGCGAAGGCGTCGCCTCTTGCACGACGTCCTTGAGGTCGGGCGGGTCTGGACGAAGTCCTTCCGAGAACTTGGCCCATTTCACGCCGGGCGCGCCATGGCAGTTGGTACAACCGAGCTCGTTGAAAACACGTGCGCCATCCTGAACCTTGGTAGGATCGTCAAAGCCCGAGGGTGGTTGATCCTGCGCATGGCGAACGATCGAATTGATGCGAACTTTCACCAGCGCCCAGTTGATAATAGCGGGATCCTCCTCGTTGGCGGCAACACTGTAAAAGCCGCCAAAGAGATAGCCCGCACCGACTACGGCGAAAGCGATTGCAAGTAATCCAATTGCTGCCAACACTTTCATTCTGATCTCCTGTGGCGGAATTTGCGTTGTCGCATTCAATCCTACAGTACTTGACTTGCGATGCGCCGAGCTTCATGTGCAGTCGTCAAATTCGCGTGATTCATCGTTCACTACCAGCAGGAATTGTGTTCGCGCCAGCCTCCGATAGTCCGCGTTCGTGGTCATTGGAATAGTGGTCCAATCCCCGTGTTTTAATTGCGTAGACTGCTGAAATCCTGAGGCTCGTCCTTACATATGTTCACTGCAGACGGCCTTAGCCGGCTTGCATCAGTTGCCGCAACCTCGCGCCGCAGCAAAATAGCGCTCTGCCTTGTGGCAATGCTGCACATGGCCGCACTAGGCCTCATGCTTGCGACCGAAGTCGATCTCGTCGCCAAGCTGATATTCCTGCTTGTCTGGGCGCTGCTCAATTTCTCATGGCTGATTATGTTTCGCCGCCCGTCCGTTGCCGCGATCCTCTCGTTCGAATTGGTTGCCGCGCTGATCCTTCTTTCGCAATTCAAGCACGATAAGCTCTGGATAACCGCCGACTTTGTCGACGTGATGATAGTCGATCACGATACATCGGCATTTCTGCTGGCGACCTTCCCGTCGCTGCGCTTACTGACCGCGGCAGCAGCCATAGCGACCGTAGTATTCTTAGCTCTGGCCTGGCATCTTGATCCTGTCCGAATACGCGCGCGCGTAAGCAGCCTTGGCGGCCTGCTGTGCCTGGGATCCGTCATCGCGCTGTCACTGGCCCGTCCGACCGACCTGCACGAGGACTTCCTCGGCCAAAACTATGTTTCGAAATTCGCCCGTACAGGTATCGAAGCGATCTATGAACTGCTCACCCACGGATATTTGGACGCGGATCCGCGCGTGGCCCAACGCCTGAAAACCAGCCTGTCGACCACATGCAAACCGACAGGCACACTTCCGAATATTATCCTGCTGCACGATGAATCCAATTTCGATATTACCGCGGCTCCAGGAATAAGGGTGCCACCCGGCTATAAGCGTTATTTCCAATCGTTCGACGGCGAGGCCCGCAAGCTCATCGTGGAAGGAGCCGGCGGGCCGAGCTGGTTCACCGAATACAATGTGCTCACGGGTCTTTCGGCCCGTTCCTTTGGACGCTTCGCCACGTCGGTAACGCGGATCGCTGCCGGCCACATACGCCGCGGGCTTGCACACTCGCTGAGCCGATGCGGCTATGAAACGTTCACGCTCTATCCATTCTACGGCTCATTCTTGGGGTCACGTGCATTTCAAACCACGACGGGCATCCAGCACTATGAGGACATGCGCGACCTCGGCGCACGAAATTTCGAGGCTGATAGCTTTTACTTCGATCAGGCGATCCGGACGATAGCGCGCAACCGCGGCACAAACCCGCTATTCATCTACGTTTACACGGTTGCCAATCATTTCCCGTGGAACACGCGTTTACGACCTGAGCTTACCCCGAATTGGCGTGATCTCGGTAATACCTTCGAGGTCGATGAATACATCCGCCGCCAAACCATGACGGCCCGCGATTACCGTGCGCTGCTGGATCGGCTCGCACATGAATTTTCTACTGAATCGTTCGTGATTGTCCGTTATGGCGACCATCAGCCGCAGTTCGCAGCTCGGCTGATCGATCCATCCCTCAGCCAGGAGGCGCTGGCGCAACGTCTAGAGGCCTTTGATGGGCGCTACTTCACCACCTATTACGCAATCGACATGGTGAACTTCGCCCCGGTTGATCTCAGCTTGGCGCTCCACACACTCGAAGCGCCATACCTCCCTTTAGTCCTGCAAGCAGCGGCAGGAGTGCCGCTTGACCCAAGTTTCTTCGAACAGAAGAATATTCTCATGCGCTGTCATGGCCTTTTTTACCGTTGCCAAGACGGTACCGAAGCGCGCCGCTTCAACGGACTGTTGATGGAAGCCGGATTAATAAAGGGTCTGTAGCGGATCGCGGAACGTACTTTCCGTTATTAGTGCCGACTGGCGATGATTGATATATTGAAAGAAATAACTTGATTTTTATCACGCAACAATAAGTGAGCGACCTCCGTCACATTATTTAAAACTGAAAACGGAAATCAGAAACAACTTACTGCCTCATCTTCTTCTTTCCTTTGACTGTTTGATCTGAGCATACACATAGCGCATGCTCCCGCGCGGCAAAGGTCCTTTCATTCAATATTTGTGAAAGCAATCCGAGAGACTGGATTAGCCGCGGCTACCTGCACGATCAGGCCAGCACGCTCCGAAAGCAAATGCAAAATCAAGTTAGGCGCTCGCCTTCGCGCGCTTAATGAATTTGGCGAAAGCGACTAGCTGTGTCTTGACAACGTCCTTCGTGCCCTGATCGGTCAGGGTCAGCGTTTCCTTGTCGAACTTGCTGGCCGCATTGCCCACGAAGACTTCCGGCGTGCCGAAGATCAGGGCTTTCAGGAAGGTCATCGACATGCGCCAGTGATACTGCATGCGGGCGCCGCCGAGCGGCCCCTGCGAGCAGGACTGGATCGCGACTGGCTTGCCCTCGAACGGCTGCTCTTTCATGCGCGAAACCCAGTCGATCGCGTTTTTCAACCCGCCTGGCATCGACCAATTATATTCGGGAGTGACGAACAGCGCGCCGTCGACAGCACGGATCGCGGTGGCGAGATCTTCTGCCGGCGCCGGAAAACCAGAGGCATTCTGAATATCGGCATTGTATAGTGGCAGCGTCTCAAACGGCGGCGCCGTGACAAGCTTCATTTCGGGCGGCGCCAATTCCGGCAATGCGCGGGTCAATGCCGCATTGTACGAGCCTTTGCGCAACGAGCCGCAGATCACCAGTACATTGAGTTTGTCGTTTTCAGCCATAGCCTCCCCCTCCAACGAAATCCCCAGTCCTGTTCCGACATGACACAATGCCGATACGATACTATTTGGCTTCGAGGCCGGCTGTCTTGGCGACCTCCTGAAAACCTTTTATGTCGGATTCGATAACTTTGCGAAATTCGGCAGGCGACGACAGGTTGGCGAGCGCACCCGCAGCCTCAAGCCGTTTCTTGATGGTGTCTTTGGCCAACACCTCTTTCATCGTCTTGTGCAGCTTGGTGATGATCGGCTGCGGAGTGCCGGCGGGAAACATAAGCCCATACCAGCCGAGGTAGGCGATCCCCGGTACACCGCTCTCCGCCAGTGTCGGAACATTCTCAAGTCCCGGCCATCTGTTCGGCGTGGCCACCGCGATCAAACGCAAATCGCCTGAGTCCACCTGACCGCGAATGGGGTGATAGAGCTCGATCGCGAAGGCGGTATCGCCGCGCAGCAATGCACCGACTACTTCGCCCGACGTGCGGTAGGAAACCGCCTGCGCGTTCATTGCGGTGCGTTGGCGCAAATGTTCGGCGATAAGATGCTGCGTGGAGCCAAGCCCCACCGTTGAATAGTTGAGCTTGCCTGACTGCTTGTTGACATATTCGACAAGGCTCTTGATGTCGGTCGCCGGAGAATTTCTGGCCACGGCGATCACGAAGGCAGAATTAGTGAATATTCCGACCGGCGCGAAATCGTTCACCGGATCATAAGGCACCTGCTTGACTGTGACCGCGGAAACTGCGTGGCCCATGCTGATGGCGAGAAGGTTATAACCGTCCTTCGGTGCCCTAGCGGCCACGCCGCCAGCAATCGTGCCGCCGGCGCCGGGCCGATTTTCGACGGTGAATTGCTGACCAAGGGAGTCCGAAAGTCCTTCGGCCAGGATGCGGGTAGCAACATCGGTTCCCCCACCTGCGCCGAACCCGACCAAAATGTGGACCGGCCGCGACGGCCAATCCTGCGCGCCAGTGGAAACGGGCTGCGCGAAAGCCGCAACTGCACCGTAGAAAACGACAGCCGTCAGGCGCACCATTGTCATAATGTTTCCCGTGTTCGGTACACCTGTGCGCCGGCGGCCATTATGATGAGCGACAAGGGAACGTGGGCGGGGGGCCGATTGTCAAGCGGGCTGACATCATGCCTTCTCGTCCTCGATTGGATTACGTAACACGCCAACTCCTTCGATTTCGATCTCGCAGGTATCACCTGCGTTCATCCATACCGGTTCAGGCTTGCGCGCGTGGCCCACACCTGACGGCGTGCCGGTAAGAATGACGTCGCCTGGCTCCAGCGTCATGCCTTTGGTGAGATAGACCAATGTCTCGACAAGCGGAAACATCATATTGTCGGTGTTGTCAGACTGCATCGTCTTGCCGTTTAGTCTGCTCATGATCTTCAAGCCCTTGCCTCCTGGCGGGACTTCGTCAGCCGTCACCATCCAGGGACCTAAGCCCCCAGTACGGTCAAAATTCTTGCCCATACCCCATTGCGTCGTGTGGCGCTGGAATTCGCGTACCGACCCTTCGTTCGCGCAGCAATAGCCCGCAATGCAGCCAATCGCGTTGGCTGAGGTGAGATGCTTGGCGTGCTTACCCACGACTGCGACCATCTCGGCTTCGTAGTCAAGTTGAATCGATTCCTGCGGCCGGATGATTGGCTGTAGATGAGGAACCATCGACGTGAGCACGCGAAAGAAGATTGAGGGAAATTTCGGAATATTGTCACGCTGAGGCCCTTCCTTGACGTGTTCGAGGTAGTTCAGCCCAAGGCAGATGATTTTGCCGGGACGTGCGACGGGCAGCGTATATCTTAGTTCGGCCAGTGGGCGGCGGGCAGAGCCCGGAGCGTTCCTGGCAAGATCAGCGATGACTTTGAGGTCGCCACCGCTTCCGCGCAAAACTTCGCCGAGATCATTTGGCAAATTTGCGTCCGCCATTTGCAGGTCGATGACGTTGTCGCCCTCCACCACGCCCAGTCGCACGCCCTTGGATTCAAAACCGGCGATCTTCATGAGCCCTCCCTGCGTTAATAGAAGTCCGGCAAGGGGTGGCCGGGCCGCAAGGCTTAGCGCAGGCGGAGGAATTCGAGCAAGTCACGCGCCGAGTATAAAAGTCTGAATCGAGAAATACTTCCGCGAGTCGGTCCATGCCGTAGCCGGTAGCCAGCCCACACCCCGTGCGAGCGCAGAAAGTGATTCGATGCTGTACTTGTAGCTATTCTCGGTGTGAATGGTTTCGCCTGCGCGGAAGTCGATGGTATCGCCTACCACCTTCACTTTTTGCCGTTTGAGGCTGGCAAGATGCATTTCGACCCGATGGTGCTCGCAGTTGTAAAAGGCATGATGCTCGAAAGTATCGAGCCGGAATGTCCCGCCAAGCTCGCGGTTAATTCGGGTCAATAGATTGAGATTGAACTGAGCGGTGATCCCCTCTGCATCGTTATACGCGGCGTTGAGCACATCGGCTGACTTGATGAGATCAACGCCGACGACTAGCACCGAACCATGTCCGAGAATATTCGCAGCATTTCGTAGGAAGGCGGAAGCCTCGTGCGGCTCGAAATTGCCGATGGTCGATCCTGGGAAAAATCCGACGCGCGCGAACGCTTTCTTGGCTTCTCCCGGCAATTCGAATGGCTTACAAATATCGGCCGTAACAGGGAGAATCTTGACCTCGGGAAAATCGGTTCGCAGTTCCGCTGCTTCCTGTTCAATCATTTCGCCGCAGATATCGACTGGTACATAAGCTGCGAGCTTCGGCGCTGCAGCCCTCAACAGAATTCTCGCTTTTTTGCTGGAGCCGCTGCCGAATTCCACTAGCGCCGCGCCAGCAGGAATCATTTTGGCGATGTCGGGGGTATGCCGTCGCAGGATGCTTATTTCGCAACGAGTCGGGTAGTATTCTGGAAGCTCAGTGATGCGCTCGAAGAATCGAGAACCGGCGGCATCATAGAAATACTTCGCCGGCACGCTCTTGGGAAATGCGTGCAGACCTTGCAGCACATCGATTTCGAATGCGGAAGCCTCTGCTTGCTGATGCGAAAGACGTGCAACTGCTGCAACCATCGTGAAGTCCTCACACAAATTCCACTAGACGCAGGCCACTGAATTGCCAACGCGCCATCGGATAAAAGAAATTCCGGTAGCTCACGCGCTCATGACCGTCAGGCGTGGCAAGCGACGAGCCGCGCAAAACCATCTGGCTGACCATGAATTTGCCGTTGTACTCGCCAAGCGCGCCTTCAGCGGCCCGATAGCCCGGATATGGTAGATAGGCGCTGCGGGTCCATTGCCAAACGATGCCAAAAGGATCCGCCATCACATTCGCCCGCGCCGCGACCTCCCACTCCGCTTCGCTCGGCAGATGCTTCCCCGCAAAACGGGCGAAGGCATCGGCCTCGTAATAACTGATGTGGCTGACCGGTAAGGCAGGATCAACCGGTTTGAGGCCAGCAAGAGTCATCGAATGCCAGACTCCGTCCTTTTCGCGCCAATAGCCTGGCGCTTGCCAGCCCTCCGTCTGTACCATTGTCCAGCCGTCGGATAGCCACAGCGACGGCGTGGTGTAGCCGCCCCCGTCGACAAATTCGATCCATTCCGCGTTTGTGATCAAGTGCCGCGCAATGCGCATATGCGGAATCAATTCATTATGAAGTGGCGACTCGTTATCGAAGCAAAAACCCTTGCCGTCGTGACCAATCGGGTGAATGCCCGCCGGCACTTCGACATAACCGCGCGGGCCTTGTGTCGCGCGTGGCTGCTGCCAGTTCACATCGTAGGCCGGGTCGGTCGGATTCTGCGCAAAGGCGTGCAGAATGTCGGTGATCAATAGTTCCTGGTGCTGCTGCTCGTGGTGCAATCCGACTTCGACGATTGCAAATACGCGCTGGGCGTCCGCCGCCGGCACTTGCTCGATTAGGCGTTCGACCGCGGCGTCGACATGTGCGCGGTAGGCGGTGACGTCCTCGCCATTTGGCCGGGTTATCAAACCCCGGTGTGGACGCGCATGCCGCGGACCAGCGGCGACGTAGTAGGAGTTGAACAGAAACGGAAAGCGCTCGTCGAAAATTCTGTAATCCGCATCGTGCGGCACCAGCAAAAACTGCTCGAAAAACCATGTGACGTGGGCGCGATGCCATTTGGCAGGGCTGGCATCCGGCATCGACTGAACAATCTGGTCTTCGGCCGATAGATGGCCGGCGCGGACTTCCGTTTCGGCCCGCACCCGGCGGAATGCTTTGGCCCAAATCTGCCTAGTCTCATCCAGGGAACAATTCAGCTTCTGCGCCGGCTCGCCGCGTGTAGCCGGCGACATTGCTGTCCGCGCCATAGAGAGCCTCCCTAACTATACAAAGGGCTTCGGCAGTCGATGTACGTACAGATACTGTTTATGGATGCAATTGTTCCATCGCAAATGGGCCGAAGCAACCACGAATTGTCCCACAATCGGCAGGTGACGGTCTTTTGATGCGGAGGTGAAACAGCCGGAGTGGCGCTGTCTCAACGCGCGAAAGTGTCTTTTTCTTGTCGCTGTGGCCACTGGAAAATCGGTTTGGTAGTGGGGGAGGGACTCGAACCCCCGAACTCCGGACTATGATTACTGTATCGCGCTTTAATGTTGCGAGGCCTTTTGCCTGTATGTCGCGTTTATCTAGCATCGCTTACTTTATCCCTGCGCTCACTTCGCGAATAAAGCGCGCTCCGCTGCCGCAAGTTCCGCGCCGTCATGGTGTGCGGGGAACAAATGACTGTAACGGTCGAGATTCATCACGATGCTCGCCTGGCCTAGTCGCGCTCACACCGCCTTGGGTGGTACCTCTAAACCGCCGTCCGCGCGACGATTGAAGTACCAGGAGGCATAGAAGTGTCGCAAGCCGTCGGCGCCCATTGAGCGATAAGGCGCATTCAGTCTCTTTGAAACAATTCCTTGCAAACCAAGCTTGCAGACCGCCTTGAATATCTCACCGCCGACGCCTTCGGTGTGCTCGACATACAATGGGGTAGCTCTTCCACGGAGGCTACCAAACTCATGAAAGCTCTTCTGATCGTTCTCGCTGTGCTGATCTCATTTACTGGCGGCAAAAAAGATAGCGGCCCTGCGAACATGCCGACGAACCCGGCAGCTACTAGCGGCTGGAGCATACGGTACAGCCCCGGCATGCCGCCCTCCATGTCGCAGAACGCTGACGGCACTTACTATGTCGATCTGCCGTATCAGGACGGCCTGCATTACGTCGTTCAAGGCGCGCAGGGTAATCTGACCGGAAAGACGATCACTATCAAGTTTGAACTCGTCGGCGCGGGCGAGCTGCTCGCATCTGATCCGGGCGAAACGTGCCCTTGCTCTGTGTCGCTCTATTTGCAGCAGCAGGGCGACACGTTGAGAGCAGCTGACGAGTTCAAGCGCTGGTGGTCGCACAAAATACCGCTCAATCGGCAGGGCGAAGCTTCGGTCGTCGTGTCGCCAGAGAACTGGACGCAAGTCTTTGGAAAGAGGGGCAGCGACTTCCCGCCGCAGTTTCAAGCTGCGATGTCTAACCTTGCAAATGTCGGCTTCACTTTTGGCGGCACCAGCTTCGCTGGTCATGGAATCTACGTAAAGCAAGGCACAGGCTATGGACGCTTCGTTTTGAAAGAGTACAGCATCAAATAGGAGGACTTCATGAGACAGCTTTTTCTGTTAACCGTTTCTGGCTTCGTTGCGCTGCTACTCGCATTACGAAGCGCGCTCGCGCAAGCACCTGAAAAACAACCGGCGGCTCTTGCTTTACTGGCGAGAATCAATCACTGAGGCACAATCTATTTGCCTGCCAGCGGGAGGCCACCGGCTCAGTCGGTGGCTTTTGCTTTTTGTGAATGGGTAAGGCAAAAGCTGAACGCCTCGACAGTCAGCGCAACCAGCTCACATCAGCGGAATTACTTCCTTACCATGCTGCATCATGTCGCCTGGCGCTGCCGCTCATTGGCAACCATTGAAATTAAAGGGGAAAATTTTGCAACATACGCGACATAAAAATGGCCGCTTCGAGGGCGGCCACTTTCAATATTATCTTTTATTTTCAGTGCTTTAATTTGGTAGCGGGGGAGGGACTCGAACCCCCGACCTCCGGATTATGATTCCGCTGCTCTAACCACCTGAGCTACCCCGCCATCTACTTAAAAACCGACGATTTTTCCGCAATAGCGCTAGAACGAAATAGGAAGTTTGCTACCCTTTTGCTACCCTTTCATTTCCCGCTTCTTTTGTACCGCCTTCAGGGCCCCGTCGACGACCGCAGCCGCATCGGCCTGCATGTGTGGCAGGACATGGCTGTAAAGGTCTAGTGTAATCCCGACCTTGCTGTGCCCCAACCGCTCGCTCGCCACCTTGGGATGCACACCCGACGCCAACAGATGCGTAGCGTGAGCATGGCGCAAATCATGGAAACGGATGCGCGGCAAATTGGGGTGCCTCCGAAGGAATCGAACCCATTCTTGACCGATACTGTGGGGTCGCAAAGGCGAGCCGTCAGGGCGAGCAACGACAAAATCCCCATCATCGAGTCGCCGTCCGACCTTTAAAAACTCCTGCGCCTGAGCAATGCGATGCGCGCGGAGTTCGGCTACAAGCGAGTCTGGCAACGCAATTGTGCGGCCTCGGCCGCTCTTGGGCTCCTTGAAGCGAACGCCAGCCTTCGTTTGTTCGGCGGACTCGACCACCGCAAGCTGAGCGGCCGTCAGGTCAACGTTGCGCCAGCGCATGGCGGCGATTTCCCCTCTCCGCATTCCGCAGAGGACTGCTAGCAGTGCGGGAACGAATACCCGCTGGCCACGGGCGGCCTCAATCATTTCGGCCGTCTGATCAAGATCGTATGTCTGCATCGCGGCGCGGCCTACTTTGGGGCCCCTCACAACCGCAGCTGGATTGCGAACCAAGATGTCCCATTTCGTGGCCTGCGCTAGAGCGCTTTTGATGATCGCGTGCATCTGGCGGACCGTTCGGGGCGATAGACCGCGACCGTCCTTCCTGCGTCCGGTGGCCAGCGACTTGGCGTACGCTTCCGATATTTGTTCGGGTTTCAGCTTCGCTAGCGGAATTGCGCCCAACAGGGGGGCGATGTTCTTGTGACAAATCTGCGCGTAGCGTTCATGTGTCTTGGGCGTTACACGGGTCCGCACATCATCGAGCCACCGGTCCAAGAACTGTGCGAATGTGGTCTTACTGGGCTCGATATAAGTGCCGACCTTCACCTCAGAAACCAGGCGTGCGCACTCGCTCTGAGCTTGCCTCTTGGTTCCGCAAAAGGAATGCCACTTGCGCTTGCGGCGGCCGGTTCCCGGATCTCGCATTTCGATAACGATGCCCCAATGACCGGGCGAGCGCTCGCGCATGTGTCCCCTCATTTTGAACCCTCCCCATCATCGCGGTCTAAAACAGCGTCCTCGCGCGCCATTTCCGCCATCTCCTCCTCCGCGCGTTCTCGCATGACTATCTCCACCATCTTTTCGATGACGGCGTCATCCAGGCCGCTCAGGAGCGTCTTGGCGATTAGCGTCGTCGTTTTATCTTGAGCAAGAAAAGATTCACGGAGACGCCTGACGATCTCTGTATTCATTGAATGCCCACGTGACGATGCTTCGCGCTCAAGACTCCATCGAAGCACCTCTGGGAGTCTGACCTTTAGCTGAGCTACTTGCGATTTGTCTGCCAACCGTCTCCTCAATAATTCGGAAACGGCCATAACGTTGCGCACCGACTTTTTCGTCCGAGCCACGTGCTCTCCTCGCAAAAAAAACTAGATGGGACTATATATCACAGACGATATGGTTCCACAAGTGGCACCATTGACAAGTCTGCTATCTAATGCCATTTATGTATACATGGAACCACTAAATGGTCCCATTCAATCGAAGGAGTAAATGTCTGATGAGTCAAAACGACCAGCCGCTCACCATGTCGGTCCCGGAAGCCGGCCGAAACTACTTTGGTATGAGCCGCAACGCAGCATATGCGGCTGCCGCCCGTGGCGAAATCCCCACGGTGCGGATCGGCCGCCTTCTGCGCGTGCCAGTGCGCGCGCTCGAGAGGATGCTCGACAACGCGGCCGAATCCGGAACGGCCGCTTGAGCGGCAATGAAGAGAACGCCGGACTAGCAAGCCCGGCGAAACGCGTGGATCAAACTGAGCGCGTAGCCGCCTGGGCCGGTGTTCGTACTGATCCATCTGGCTGTATCCGGTTTCGCCACCGGCCACCGTCCGGCTCACGCCGGGCAATTTCAACCACGTATCCCGGCACACCAATGCGCCACCGCGAGAACGCCAGTCAGAAAGAGCCCGGCGAATTCGCGACGCTGTTGATCGCAGCGGGCGATGCCGGGCTAGAGGTGAATTATGAAAAGAATAGCACAGCCGGTCCGCTCCGGCATAGAGAACGCCGCAAGATCCGACCGTAACTGGTTTGATCGTAATCCGCATCGCACCTATCGAGTGCGGCGTATGATTTCCGGCGAATTTCCGCAGAGCGGTCAGCCCGACATTGACCCAGCAAAGTGGTCTCCTTGGACGCTCGTAAAGCAGATAGCACCTGGCGTTCGCCTGCGCTTAGGTCTGTACGTGAAGAGCGGAGCAGAACCTATCGACGCCGATTGGTTGATCGCGCCGCTGTTCAGTCATCTTGAGAACGGTTTATCCGCTGGGCAGATAAGCGCTTTCTCAGCTACCGGCAAATCGATCATGCAAGCTTTCATGCCCCCGGCGCATGTCTTGAATTCAAACAATGAGGGGGGCGTGCAATGAGAGCCAACACTGATGTCGCAATAGCCTTCCTGGATGGCTTGGACCCCAAAGGCAGGCATGATCTTGCGGCGATAGACCCGGATCTGCCGAACGGAGCGCCGGGTAAGATCGAATGCGCGACGTTTTTCCCAATTGATCGCGCAAAAATGCGAGGTTGGATCGAGGCACGGCAAGCCAAAAAGAACCTTTATGCCTCGGTGAACCGGGCGCGCGATGATGCGCCACGCAACGTAAGACTTAGCCGAGAACACATCGGCTTAATCCGTGCGATCCCCGCCGACATAGATGTACCCAAAATCAAAACTGGCGACCCGATTGGACAACACTTTCATGCGGCGCGAGAGAAACTCTTGCGAGAGGTCGCTCCCAAACTTGGCGATGATCCGATGTGCCCGCCATCACTCACCGTGGACAGCGGCGGCGGGCTTCAGGCATGGTGGCAACTCAAGCCAATGCTGGAAGCCAATTCGGAGAACGTTGAGTTGGTACAGGGAATTGGTCGAGCGATCAAACAACGTTTCGAGACCGAATTC
>DATFXJ010000040.1:0-43786 GCA_035315965.1 Pseudolabrys sp. | reverse complement strand
AGTTCCTTAAGCTTCGGCAAGTCGTTCTCGAGGAATGCAGCTCTTCGTGCAGTCACCGCGATTACGACGCCATCGATAAGTGAAGATTGGGCGACGAGCCGCGCAAACGTGGCGTAGCCCATTTGGTGCACGCCTTGCGCGGTGGAATCGACTGGATTCTGCGAAGTGCCGTAAGAGGGAATGTGCACGTCGATCGACTTACGCGTCGCATCGTCGAGAACCGGCACCTCCAATCCCGCCATAGCGCAGGCATCTGCCATCCATACACCGGCGCCGCCTGACGAGGTACAGATGCCGGCGCGGTTGCCTATCGGCAGGCTATCGCCGCAGGCAAGGAAACCGACCGCAAGGTCAATCATCTCGTCGAGCTCGTGCGCCTCGATCAAGCCGTAGCGGGCGAACATGGCATGATAGGCGGCCTGCGAGCCGGCAAGCGCTGCGGTGTGCGAAGCAACCGCACGGGAGCCTGCCTCCGATTGGCCAATCTTACCAACGATAATCGGCTTGCCGGCGTGCAGCGCCTTTTCGGCCACGTGCTTGAACTTCTGTGGCGACTTCACGTCTTCCAGCAGCAGCAGGAAAACGTCGGTCTCATCTTCGTCGAGCATGTAATCTACAAAGTCGAAAACTTCGAGCGCCGCTTCATTGCCGGTAGTGACTATATGGCGGAAGGCAAGGTTGCGTGGGCGCGCCCGGTCGAAAAGGGCAAAGCCAAGACCGCCGCTCTGCGAAATCACCGAAACCTGGCCTTCGCCGAGCGCACGCACCGGTTTGATCGGACCGGCATTCTTGTCCATTGCGGGGCTGAAGGTGGGGCAAAGCGCCGCCGCGATATTGGCAAAACCTTCTGTATTTGGACCACTCACCGCCATTTCATAATGACGCGCAATCGCGGCGATTTCGTTTTGCATGCGCGTGCCAGTCTCGCCTTCCTCGGCAAAGCCCGACGAAAGAATGATGGCCGCTTTGATGCCAGCCCGCCCGCAGCGATCAAGCTCTGCCGCCGTATATTGCGCCGGGATGATCAGGATCGCGAGGTCGGCAGGTTCGGGCAGGGCCTCGACCGAGGGATAAGCTTTCAATCCCTGAACCACAGTCGCGCTGCGACTGACAGGGTAGATCTTGCCGGTAAAAGGGTGGCTCAAAATGATTTCGAGAATGCGTCCGCGTAATCCGTGAGCGTCGGAAGAGGCACCGATAACTGTGACTGATTTCGGCCACAGCATTTTTCCTATGTCGGGCACGGCGCGTTACCGGAGCCCCAATCCGCGCGCGATGATGCCGCGCAGGATTTCGGTGGTGCCGCCCTGGATCGTCAGTTTGGGTGCAACGGTGGTAGCGAAGGCGAGCTGCTCCTCCAGCGTCGCCCGGTTGCCGATTTCGGGCGCAAGAAAGGCGGTGAGTTCGCGCACGCGGTGAGGTAGTTTCTGCTCCCAGACAGTGCCGAGGTCTTTCACGATCGAGCCCTCCACCACCGGCTCCTTGCCTGCTTGTAGCATGCCGGCCACGGAGACCGACATTCGCCGCAAGGCGTGGAGCTGCGCCACCAGGCGGCCCAGTCCCTCAGCGCTGCGGATATCGGGCTCCGGGCCGAGCGCGCGGATTAGTTCGAGCATCACGTAGAAGGTTTCGAGGAAACGTTCCGGTCCACTGCGTTCATAGGCGAGCTCGCTGGTTGCCTGTTTCCACGCCCCGTCAATTTCTCCCATCACGTGATCGTCGGGAACAAAGACGTCGTCGAACACTACCTCATTGAAATCATGCTGCCCGGTCATCTGATAGATCGGATTGACCGTGATACCCGGTGTGTTCATGTCCACCAAAAACTGCGTGAGACCATGGCGGCGATTATCCTTGGTTGGCGGCGATGTCCTAAAGAGTCCGAGCATGTAGTCGGCAACGTGCGCGTTGCTTGTCCAGATCTTTGAGCCGTTGATACGCCAGCCCTTCTCGACTTTCGTCGCCTTGGTCTTGGCAGCGAACAGGTCAGAGCCGGAGCCCGGCTCGCTCATGCCGATTACAAAGCACAATTCGCCGCGACATATGCGCGGCAGAATGTCAGCCTTGATGTGCTCGGGTGCATATTTGAGCAGAATAGGACCACTCTGACGGTCCGCCACAAAATGCAGCCGAACAGGTGCGTTGGCGACGCGAAATTCCTCCGTCACTACGTAGCGTTCAAGGAAACTACGTTCGTGGCCGCCATATTTTTTAGGCCATGTCATCCCAATCCAGCCTTTGGCGCCGATGCGTTTGCTGAACGCACGGTCATGCGAGTCGCCGTGGCCAGGCCTGTGCGGATCGAAGGTGCCATTGGCGATTTCCTTCGCCAGAAAACTCCGCACATCTTGCCGCAGCGTCTCGCATTCTCGCGGAAGACGGATTTGATCGAACTGCAAATTAGTACTCATCGTGAAGCAACCAAAGGCCAAAATTCGTCAGCGCCATGCCGGGCAACATGCCTTCCAAGCTCAGCCGCCCAATAGCTTTCGTTGCCGAAGTCCTCGCGCCACGCCAGCAAGCGTAGAGTGAAGCAATGCAGCACGTGTTCCTTGGTAAAACCGATTGCACCGAAGACTTGGTGCGCGATGCTTGCGCTTTCGGTTGCGGCTTCAGCGCAGCGAATCTTTGCCGAAGCTGCTTCAAGAAATGCTGCGTCATCAAAGGCGCTGCTCTGCGCGAGAGTGTCGGCGGCAGATCCGGACACCGCAAGCGCCGCTGCGACTTCGCTGGCGAGCCGCGCTAGATTCTGCTGCACGGCCTGGAATTTGCCGATCGGTCGTTCGAAGGCGACTCGGTCATTCGCGTAAGCGACACTAAGCGACAAGATCGCTTCCAATGCACCAGCAGTCTGCACGCTACGGGCGACTGACCCCATTAGCATCAAAGGCATGCGGTCAAAGCCGGCTGGGGCGCGCGAATGACGCAGGGGCTTCACACGATCAAAGATCACGACGTTTGACGCATCGCCTGCCAGAGTTTGTCCTTCATCGATCCTGCAATCTTTTGTCGCGACGAGCGTAACGGCAGGGTATGTCGCATCTTCGGCCACCACAGCGATGTGCTGCGCATCGGAAGCAAAGGGAACGCCGAGCGCACGGCCGCTCAGCGTGCCATCCTTACCAAGCGTGATGCGATCAAGCGGCCGGGCAGGGGCGACCGTCATGGCGCCATCCGGGGACTGCAATCCGGCACGCGCCAGCAGCCAACCGGCTATCAACGTCTCAGCAAGCGGTATCGCCACAGCGAATCGTCCAGCGGTGCCAAGCACTGCGAAGCCGTCAGCAAGACTGGCACCCGAGCCACCTAAATGTTCGGGGACCCAAGCAAGTGGTAGGCCGGCATTGGAAAGCGCCCGCCAAAACGGCGCTTTCCAAGCGTCGTCCTTTGCCCGGTTGATGGCCTGAGGATCGGCGAAGTCCGCAAAAATCCGCGCCGCCACTCCGGCGACAATATGGTCACTCGCGCCTGTCAAGATCGCTACTTTTTACCGGTTACGGTTCCCGGCCCGCGTTTTGGCTTGAGGCCATTCACATTAGGCCATGGTGGGGCCAAGTGTCAGCGTTGGCAAGGATACTGCACAGCCAGCGCCCGTCGTTCTGTCATGCCTTTTTCTCGCGGTTGATAAGGAAAAACACACCGGTTAGCGTGACAACCAAACAATGAATAGCACCGGCGGCCAAAAGGCCTAGCGCGCGGCACTTTGGGAGGATTTTTATGACAGCCAAGCCCAGTGCGTTGGCGTTCGTCACCTTAGCCGTTGCCGCACTCGCGATTGCGCAAGCTGCCGAACCCAAGCATGGCGGCATCCTGAAAATCTATCACCGCGAGACGCCGCCCAGCCTCTCTATCCACGAGGAGGCAACATTTACGGTCAATGTCCCGGGCATGCCAATGTTCAATAATCTGGTCGTCTATGATCAGCACAAGCCACAGAATAGCATGGGCACTATCCTGCCCGAGCTGGCAACGAACTGGGAATGGAGCGAAGACAACCTCTTACTCGTCTTCAAGCTACGCCAGGGCGTAACTTGGCACGACGGCAAACCATTCACCGCTAGGGACGTGAAGTGCACCTTCGACCTCCTGCAGGGCAAGGCGCAAGACAAGTTCCGCAAGAATCCACGCAAGGATCTGTTCAAGAACATTTCCGATGTCACTACCAATGGTGATTACGAGGTGACCTTGCATCTTAAGCGGGCGCAGCCCTCGTTGCTCGCCATGCTCGCGTCTGGCTATTCGCCAATCTATGCGTGCCATGTGACGGCCGCGCAAATGCGTACGAATCCGATCGGTACGGGCCCATTTAAATTTGTCGAGTTCAAGCAGAACGAGTCAATCAAACTCACAAAGAACGAGAATTATTGGAAAAAAGGTCTGCCGTATCTGGACGGCATCGAGTTCACCATCATTGCCAACCGCGCAACCGCCGTGCTTGCCTTCGTCGCCGGCAAGGTCGACATGACCTTCCCAACCGAAATGACGAAGGCGCTGATTACCGACATCAAGGGGCAGGATCCGAGCGCGATCTGCGAGATTGGACCGATCAACGTCAGCGTCAATCTCATCATTAACCGCGAAAACCCGCCGTTCAACAACATCGAGCTGCGCAAAGCGATGGCTTTGGCGATCGACCGCAAGTCGATGATCGATATCATTTTCCAGGGGCAGGGTGATGCCGGCGGCACGATGCTGCCGCCGCCTGAGGGCGTGTGGGGCATGCCGCCCGAGCTGCTCAGGGCGATTCCTGGCTACGGCGACGTCAACAAAGACCGTGAGCAAGCACGAATGATCATGACGAAGCTCGGCTATGGGCCAAACAACCCACTTAAGATCAGAGTATCCACCCGCAATCTCGCCACCTATCGCGATCCGGCGGTCGTGCTGATTGACCAGCTCAAGACGATCTATATCGATGGGGAACTCGATCCGGTCGAATCGAGCCAGTGGTTCGCCAAGGTTGCGCGCAACGATTATTCCGTCGGGCTCAACCTTACTGGCAACGGCATCGACGATCCAGACCAGGCTTTCTATGAGAACTATGCCTGCGGCTCGGAGCGCAACTATACGCACTACTGCAACAAGGAGCTCGAAGCGCTGTTCGACAAGCAGTCGGTTGAGACCGACGTCGAAAAACGCAAAAAGATGGTGTGGGACATCGATAAGAAACTGCAAGAGGACGTAGCGCGTCCGATCCTCATGCACGCGCGTTCCGGCACCTGTTGGAAGCCGTACGTGAAGAACATGACGATTATGAGCAACAGCTCCTATAACGGCTACCGCTACGAGGACCTCTGGATCGACAAATGAAACTCGGCGAAACGCGGCGCGCGCTATCGTAGGCGGCGGGCGTCGTCCCCTTTAACGACGGGAGGCGAAACTGGGGACCTATCTGATCAGGCGCTTCTTTTTGATGCTCCTGACGCTGTTCGGGATTTCCGTGCTGATTTTCACGATGCTGCGACTGGTGCCGGGCAACATCGCGGACATCGTTTTCAATGCGGCCGGAATGATCGATGTCGCCGAGAAAGCGAAACTCGAAAAAGAGCTGGGGCTCGATAAGCCGATCGCCGCCCAATACGTGCAATGGGTGAGCGGTCTTGTACGCGGCGACCTCGGCTACTCCTACGTCTCGGAAAAGCCGGCAATCCAGGAAATCTTGCCGCGCATTCCGATCACCGCCAAGCTGGCCGGGCTTGCATTGGGCTTTGCGGTTTTGTTCGGCGTGCCGCTCGGGGTCTTGAGCGCGGTCAAGCAGAATTCGACGCTCGACTATGTGTTGCGGGTGATCAGCCTCAGCGGACTTTCGATGCCCTCCTTTTGGCTCGGACTGCTGGTTTTGATGGCATTCGTCGCCTGGTTCGGCACCATCCCGATCTACACCGATCCGCCGCATGGGTTTTGGAACACGCTCGCGCTCTACTGCGTGCCGGCTGCGGCGGTCGGCTTCCGCTCTTCCGCGCTGGTGATGCGGTTGACGCGCTCGTCAATGCTGGAAGTGCTGCGGCAGGATTACATCCGCACTGCACGCGCTAAAGGCGCATCCGATCATAACGTCAATTATCATCATGCGCTGCGTAATGCGCTACTGCCAGTCGTCACTGTGATAGGAATAGAGGCAGCCTTTCTAATGGGCGGGCTGATCGTCACGGAGACGGTGTTCAACATTCCGGGCGTTGCGCGTTTCCTGGTGGAGGCGATCCGTTGGCGCGACTATCCAATTGTCCAAAACCTGGTGATGTTCATCGCCGTGGTCGCGGTGTCGGTTAATTTCTTCATCGACCTACTCTATGCGGTGCTTGACCCACGCATCCGGTATGCGAGTTGACCTATGGCAAGCATCGATATAGTCCCGACACCTGCAGCGGAGATCGAACGCGCCGAAGGCATATGGTCGAAGATCCTCCGCCATGCCGGTTCACATCCGCTCGGCGTTGCCGGCGCCGGCATTATGCTGGTGTTTGTCTTCGCTGCGGTGTTCGCCGACTTTATTACGGCTTATGCCCCAACCACCACCAATTCGGCGATCTCGCTCCTGCCACCAGGACATGGCCACCCGCTTGGCGCCGATGCCATGGGACGCGACATCTATAGTCGCATCGTCTATGGCGCTCGTATCTCGCTCGCGGTGGGGCTCGGCTCGACGTTCCTCGGCAGCGTACTCGGCGTCGTGCTCGGGCTGACCTCGGGCTATATCGGCGGCTGGGTCGACCTGATCATCCAGCGCGTAGTCGACGTGTTGCAGGCGGTGCCGTTACTTGTGCTGGCGCTGGTGATGGCTGCTGCGCTCGGGCCAGCCCTCGACAACACAATCGTCGCCATTGCCGTCCCGCTCATCCCCTATACCGCGCGCGTCGTCCGCTCCAACACGCTCGCGCTGCGAGAACAGCCATTCGTCGAGGCCGCGCGTGCCGTTGGCATGAGCGAGTTCCGCATCGCGGTGCGCCACGTGTTGCCCAATACACTGGCGCCACTGATAGTGATCGCGACCGCGCAGCTTGGCGCCGCAATCCTGACCGAAGCGTCGCTCTCGTTTCTCGCCCTGGGCGTGCCGGAGCCGCATCCGTCCTGGGGCCGGATGTTGTCGGAATCGGCGGCGGAATATGTGCGCGTCGCGCCCTGGCTGGTGATCTTCCCAGGCCTCGCCATCAGCCTCGCAGTTTTCGGTACTAATTTGTTCGGGGACGCGCTGCGCGACATCCTCGACCCACGGCTGCGCGATTGATGATAACCGTACCTACTGGACGTTCAGTGATAGAAGCGGGAACACCGGGCGAGCCGCTGCTCGCGGTCGAAAATTTGCGTACCTATTTCGACCTACGCCAGGGGATAGTGAAGGCGGTGGATGGCGTAAGCTTCTCGCTCGCGCCGCAGGAAACGCTTGCCATTGTCGGCGAATCTGGCTGCGGCAAGAGCATCGCCGCGTTGTCACTCATGCAGCTCGTGCCCGATCCGCCCGGCCGTATCGCCGGAGGCGCGGTCAAGCTGGCCGGCACCGATTTGCTCGCGCTTGACGAGGAGACAATGCGCGACGTCCGCGGCAAAGACATTGCAATGATCTTCCAGGAGCCAATGACCTCGCTCAATCCGGTTCTTACAATCGGCAGCCAGATCGCGGAAGCTGTATTGTTACATGAAAAAGTCGGCCGCGCGCAGGCTTGGGCGAAGGCGATAGAGATGCTACGCATTACACGCATCCCTGAGCCGGAACAGAGGGCGAAGGAATATCCGCACCAGCTCTCCGGCGGTATGCGCCAGCGGGCCATGATCGCAATGGCGCTCGCCTGCAATCCCAAGGTGCTAATTGCCGATGAACCGACGACTGCGCTGGATGTTACCATCCAGGCCCAGATTCTTGACCTCATCCTAGATCTGCAGCGCAAGCTCGGGACCGCGGTAATCCTCATTACCCACGACCTCGGCGTCGTGGCGGAAATGGCGCAGCGCGTGATCGTGATGTATGCCGGGCGCAAGGTTGAGGAGGCGCCGGTCGAAGAGCTGTTTGCGCGACCGCAACATCCTTATACGCACGGGCTGATGGCATCGATCCCGCGGCTTTCCCTTATGCGGGGGGAGGCCGAAAACAATTCGGATCGCCTCCAGGAAATTCCCGGCATGGTACCCGCACTAAGCAATCTGCCCGCCGGCTGCGTTTTCGCGCCGCGCTGCGCGCACGCCGACTACCGCTGCCGTAACCAATATCCCGATTACGAAGAGAAGCGCCCAGGCCATTGGGCCGCCTGCTGGCGGTCGCGCGAACTTTATGGGGATGGCAATGCCTGAGCCAAGCGCGATCGTGCTCGAAGTACGCGACCTCAAGAAGTATTTTCCAATTCGGAAAGGACTTTTACAGCGCCGGGTTGGCACCGTCTTCGCGGTCGATGGCGTAAGCTTTACGATCAGACGCGGCGAGACCCTCGGTCTAGTTGGCGAATCCGGCTGCGGCAAGTCAACGGTCGGGCGCACCGCCCTGCGGCTGATCGACCCAACCGCCGGCAGCATCAAGATCTCCGGTAAGGATATCACGCGTCTCGACAAGGCGGAATTGCGGCCCTTCCGTCGTCAAATGCAGATCATTTTCCAGGATCCGTTTTCTTCGCTCGACCCGCGAATGTCGGCTGGCGATATCGTAGCCGAGCCACTGCGCGTGCACAGCAGCGCCGGCAGCGCTGCGGTGAGGGAGAAAGTCGCTGCGTTATTTGAGCGGGTAGGTCTCCGTCGCGCGCAAATGGACAACTACCCTCACCAGTTCTCAGGTGGCCAGCGGCAACGAATCGGCATTGCACGCGCCCTCGCCTTGCAGCCACAGCTGATCGTTGGGGACGAACCAGTCTCCGCGCTTGATGTGTCAATCCAGGCGCAGGTGCTCAATCTGATGATCGGTTTGCAGCGCGAGCTCGGCCTTGCGTACCTGTTTATTTCCCACAACCTTGCCGTGGTTGAGCACATTAGCCACCAAATCGCGGTCATGTATCTCGGCCGCATCGTCGAGTACACCGACAAACGAACGCTGTTCACCAAGGCCTTGCATCCTTACACCGAGCAGCTCCTGCTGGCAGTGCCGGTACCCGATCCGCGCGTAAAGAGGCGGAAGCGGCTGCTGCAGGGAGACGTGCCGAGCCCTATTAATCCGCCGTGTGGCTGCCATTTTCATACCCGCTGTCCCTACGTAGTTGAACGATGCCGAGTGGAAACACCCGCGTTGCGCGAGGTGCGGCCCGGGCAGTTGGTCGCCTGTCATCTGCGTTAGCGGATATTCCGCTCGCACTGAAGCGTCCACTATTGGCCCTTGGCACATTGCAACCGCGCTGGGGACTTTTCGCGGAGACTACCAGTCGATTGGCCTTGGCAGCAGTTCGCAATGGCAACACTAATCGTCGCGATCCGCAACATCACTTTACCCGGCTGGGCGATCATTGCTAGGGTTTGCACCCAATAACCGTAGTTGCGGGGAGGGTCGAGAAATGGTCACGAGATGTCGTGCTCTTTTTGTGGGCGTTGCAGTGATCGGTTACTTGGCCGCGAGCCAAGCGGCCCACGCGCAAGATAAAACCATTAAAATCGGTGCACTGTTTCCGATATCGGGGCCGGGCTCCTATTTTGGCGCACAGGACAAACAAGGCGTTGAGCTCGCACTCGAACAGCTCAATAAGACCGGCGTGAATGGCTACAAGTTTGCGGTTCAGTATGAAGACTCGAGTTGCGCGCCGCTGCCCGCGACACAGGCAGCCAAGCGGCTTATTGAGCAATTCAAGCCCGACGTCATCATCGGTGAAGAATGTTCAGACGCAACACTCGCGGTCATGCCAGTCATCGAGCAGGCCAAAGTACCACTGCTTAATGCCGGCTCGTCCTCAATAAAAGTTACCGAGCCAGGCAACCCATGGACCTTCCGCATTATGCCGAACGAGGTCATGCAGGGGGTTAATCTAGCGGAAAATGCCTATAAGCGGCTAAACGCGCGAACTGCTGTGCTGTTATTTGAAAATACCAACGCCGGAATCGGCAACGCACAAGTGTTCAAGGACACGTTTACCAAACTCGGCGGACAGGTTTTGGCGGAAATCGGCTTTGGCCGTGACGTTAACGACTTTACGGCGATCGCAACGCGGGTCGCGGGTCTCAGCAAAATAGATGTGATCCCGACATACACGCTTGAAGGCCAAGGCCTCAAGATTACTCAGGCGTTGGCCCAATCCGGCGTCACCAAAGGCGGCGGTGGCGGAGCCATTCAGATTGGCACGATCTGGCTGCCGTTCGGCTTCGAACAGAAAGCCGGGAAAGCCGCGCTCGGCTATATCCGAATTGTGCAATTTGATCCAACCGAAACCCGTGATGTCGTGAAAGACTTTACCGCCGCGTTCAAGACAAAATACAACGCCGATCCGACGCACCTGAACGCCCACGCGTACGAGCAGATCATGTTGATTGCGGACGTAGTGAAACGGGGCGGAAAAGATCCGCAATCAATCCGAGACGGGCTTGCGGCCACAAAGAATTACTCCGGCGTGACCGGCAGCGTAGAATTCGATAGAACTAATCAGAACACCAAAATGGATACCGTCCATTACATGGAGACGAAGCCCGACATGTCATGGACAAGCCTGAAGTGGAACTGATCCGACGATGACCACAACGATCGTCCTTCAACAGGCGATCAACGGCATCGTTCTCGGAAGTCTCTACGTTCTGGTGGCGTTAGGTCTGACACTGATTTACGGCGTGCTCGTGCAGATCAATTTCGCGCACGCCGACTTCGTTACGCTCGGTGCCTTCGCGGCCTACTTCTTTATGCACCTGATCGGCGCCGGCTATTTCCTCAGTATCGGCGTTGCATTGGTACTTGGAGCCGCGCTTGGCTGGTTGATCAACGCATCAATTTTCACGCCCTTACGCCGTAAGGGCAATGAGTTGTTGCCGCTCATTGCCACGATCGGTGTTTCGGTCATGATGCAAAACTTGATGCTGGCTTGGTTTGGGCCGATTCCCTACGCTTTTGAAACGCCATACAGCAGCCAGGTCATCCGTTTTGCCGGGATTTTCGTGTCCTGGCAAAACGTCATCATTATTGCAGTCTCGTCCCTCACTATTGCACTGCTCTACGCCTTCATGAAATTCACATTTCTGGGCAAGGCGCTGCGTGCGGTGTCGCAAGATCGCGAGACCGCCGGGCTCATGGGCATCAATCCCAATCAGTTGATCATGCTGACATTCGTAATCGCCTCGGCACTCGCCGGCATGGCAGGCGCCATGCTGGCGCCCGTGCTCGTGCTTACTCCATTTGCCGGAACCTCGGTCATTGTGAAAGCCTTCGCAATCGTCATCATCGGTGGCTTCGGCAACGTAGAGGGCACCATTCTGGCTGGGCTCATTGTCGGCCTGATCGAAAGTTACACGACGCAGTACCTCAATCCGGGTTTGATTGACATCGTCGTTTTCGCACTTCTTTTGCTGATGCTAGCCATCAAGCCGACCGGGCTAATCTCCGAAAGGCGCGAAGAGAATGTCTGACCCTGCTCTCGCGCAGCCGCTGCCGCATCGACAAAGCCCGCCGCTGTCGCGGCGGGTGGGATATTTGCTAGCGGCGCTCGCGATTATCATACTGCCGCTGATTTTCAACGACACCTATTGGCGTACGAATTTAACTATTTGTGCCATTAATGTACTGCTCGCGCTCGGCCTTGATTTCATCCTCGGCTATACCGGCCAGCTCAACCTTGGCCATTCGGCCTTTTACGGGCTCGGCGCCTACGTCTCGACGCTGCTGATCGTCAAGTTCGGCATCCCGTTCTGGGGAGCCTTCGTTGCTGGCGTCGCTTTCGCCGGCATGGCCGGCATGGTTCTGTCACTGTTCGCGGTGCGCTTGCGCGGCCACTATCTTGCGATCGCTTCGCTCGGGTTTGCGGTCATCATCTACCAAATCCTACTTAACTGGATAAGCTTGACACAAGGGCCGCTTGGTATTTACGGCATTTCTCCGCCGCCTGCCTTGATCATCGGCGGAACGGTGATCGCCGATTTTCACAACTTAACGGCATTTTTTTATCTGGTGGCTGCCTTCACATTTCTCGTCTATCTGCTCTTGAACCAGCTCGTTCGTTCTCCGATTGGCGAGACACTCACGGCCATTCGCGAGGACGAAATTTCTGCTGCCTCTCTTGGTATTAATGCCGCGGTCTGGAAGGTCTTCGCGTTCGGTGTCGGCGCCGCTGTTGCCGGTGCAGCCGGCTGTTTTTACGCGAGCTTCGTCGGCACCTTGGTGCCAGACGCATTTTTTGTCGCCGAGGCCTTCAATATTCTGGCGATGGTGATCGTCGGTGGCATGGGCACTTTGATCGGTCCCGTCTTTGGTGCGATCCTCTTGACATTACTACCGGAAATGCTGCGCGGAATCGGTGACTTACGCTTGGTCGTTTATGGCGCCGCACTCACCTTGGTCGTTCTGTTTATGCCAGGCGGACTGGTGCAGGCTGCCCGTTTCGTGCATGAAAAATTTAGGCGTGGTGGGCCGCAACCATGAGCTCCACTACAGCACGTGAGCCTTACGCCGTAGCAAATGCGGCCCCATTGCTGCGCGCACAGGCTCTGCATAAGAACTTCGGTGGCGTGCAGGCCGTTTCTGGTATTTCGCTCGAGGTCCCAAGTAGCTCGATCTTCGCTATCATCGGTCCCAATGGCGCTGGAAAATCGACGCTGCTCAACTTGGTTAGCGGCGTCTATCAACCAGATTCGGGATCGCTTTCGTTCAACGGCCACGACCTCTCCGGGATGCGCGCGCACCAGCGCGTGCGGCTTGGATTGGCGCGCACATTCCAAAAAATACGTCTTTTCAAGCAGCTCAGCGTCCTCGACAACGTGATCGCCGGGTTTCACGTCCACCATAAGATGCCCATCTGGCAATATGTCGTGCACGGTGCAGCCTTTGCAGATGATCGACAACGCTGCCGCGAGGAAGCGCTCCGCTTGCTTGAATTCGTTGGCATGTCAGGCCGCCGACACATACTGGCCGGAGCGTTATCTTATGGCGAACAGCGCATGCTCGAACTCGCGCGCGCGCTGGCGACCAGGCCGCAGCTTTTGCTGATCGATGAGCCGGCAGCTGGATTGAATGCTGCCGAAGTTGCGATCTTGCTCGATCGAATCCGCACGCTCTGCAGTCGAGGTATAACCGTTATTGTTGTCGAGCATAATATGGATCTCGTTATGAATGTCGCCGATCGCATCATGGTCATGGAATACGGTCGCCACCTATTTCAGGGGACACCGGCCGAGGTGCAAAAAAACCCAGCTGTGATCGCAGCCTATCTCGGTGGAGAATTGTCATGAATGGCCTGCTAACTGTCGAAAAGCTAGAACTGGCTTATGGGCAAGTTGCGGTCTGCCGGGATATTTCGCTGACTATCGACAAAGGTGAAATCGTCGCGCTAATCGGCGCTAATGGCGCAGGAAAATCTACCACCCTGCGCGCGATTGCCGGCGTGCTGGCACCCCGGCGCGGCTCAATTGTATTTTGCGGGCGCGATGTCACGGCAACGGCTTCGCACGAACGCACGAACCTCGGGATCGTACTTGTTCCGGAGGGCCGCCATGTGTTCCCATTCCTCACGGTGCGCGAAAATCTCGAATTGGGCGGCTTCAAGAGTCGCAAGGACAGCGCGAAAATCCGCCGATTGATCAGCACGGTTTTCGATACGTTTCCTCAGCTCTCCGAGCGGAGTACCCAGAATGCCGGAACGTTAAGCGGTGGCGAGCAGCAAATGCTGGCGCTTGGCCGCGCCATGATGTCGGAACCGCATTTGCTCTGTCTCGACGAGCCGTCGCTCGGCCTTGCGCCGATCGTTGTACAGGACATATTCCGCACGATCCGGACAATCAACGCGTCTGGCACCGGCGTACTATTGGTCGAGCAGAACGCCCGCTACGCGTTCGAAATGGCTTCGCGTGGCTATGTGCTGCAAACCGGCGTGGTGATCGCGAGCGGGTCTTGCCTAGACCTCAAACAAAACCCACGCGTCCAAGAAGCTTATCTCGGCCGTCTCGCGGCCCCTAGCGTCTCATAGTGACGACCGATGGTGGCAACCGACAACTTTTCGCTAGCGGCAAAAGTGGCGGTGATTACCGGTGCCGGCAAGGGGATCGGACGCGCAATCGCGCTCGCCTTTGCACAGGCTGGGGCTGCCGTCGCGTGCGTCGATCTTGATGCGAAAGCGGCGGAGTCAACGGTTGCGGCAGTTGCGAACAATGGCCAAACGGGGTTTTCGGTACGTTGCGACGTGAGCAATGAGGCTGATGTCGAAACCGCAGCGAAGGCTGTATTTGGCAAATTTCCGTCCGTTCATATTCTGGTCAACGGTGCCGCCAGCTACGATCCGAATGGGACTGTTCTCGACCTCACCTTGTCTGACTGGAACCGCGTGTTCGCCGTTAACGTCGTCGGTGCGTTTCTGATGAGTCGCGCCATTTTGCCCGCGATGATCACGGCCGGTGGAGGCAACATCATTCATATCGCCTCGCAGCTCGGCAGCGTCGCCGCCGAGCGCCGCGTAGCTTATTGCGCGACCAAAGGCGCGCTAATCCAGCTTGCCAAGGCCATGGCAGTCGACCACGCATCGCAAAATATCCGTGTTAATACATTATCGCCCGGCGCGGTCGAAACGGAGCGTTTGATCAGGCGTTTCGGCGACATAGAAACGGCACGGCGCACGGCTGGCCCGAAACATCTATTACGGCGTCTCGGTCAGCCAGAGGAGATCGCACGTGCTGCCGTATTTTTGGCAAGCGATGCATCAAGTTTCATGACCGGCGCCGACCTTTTGGTCGACGGCGGCTATAACGCCACCTAGCTATTCCGCTCAACGCCCGAGAATTGTTCCCGCCATTGCGCGGGGGTCACGCTTGGGCCACGCCCCCGCATCGGCTGCCTGGAACAGATCCGATAAGTGCATATTGAATAGCGCCGGCTCCTCTAAATTGATGTTGTGGCCAGAATTCGCCATTACTACTAACGCAGCGGTTGGGATGTTCTTCTTCATCAATATCCCCGGCTCCAGGCAGGGCCAATCCTCGTCGCCTGTCATAATCAACGTAGGCACGGTCATGGCCTTCATCTTTTCGACGAGATCGAATAGCGAGGGGCGGCGTTTTTGCACGCCGCGCATCGTCAACGCCGCTCCTTCCGTCGAATGACCAGCAAGACGGTCGGCGAATTCCTGCCAGCCGCGCGGATCCTTGTTTTGGTGTTGTACGCGCGTTGGACCAAGCGCGTAGCCTTCCGCCGCCCCTTTCATCGTTAGCTCTTCAAAGCGTTTCGCTGCCGCCTCTGCTTCCTCGGCAAATTTGGCGCGCTCCGTCGGTGCTGCGCCGTAACCGCAACCCGCAACCACAATCGAGCGACAGCGCTCCGGATACATAAAGCCGAAGTGAAGTGCCGCAAATCCACCCATCGAGAGACCGACAATATGAGCCTTGTCAATATTGAGCGCATCAAGCACTGAGCGAATGTCGTCGCGCGCGCGCTCTTGCGAATAGCGCTCGCCGTCGCTGGGCACATCCGAGGGTGGATAGCCGCGCGCATTAAAGGTCACACAGCGGTAATATTTCGAAAAGTGGCGAACTTGCTGTTCGTAAGAGCGGTAGTCGCCGGCAAATTCGTGAACAAAAATAATAGGGACGCCTTTGCCAGTTTCTTCGTAATAGAGCGTGATTCCATCGTCCGTCGTCAGATGTGGCATGGAGTTCTCGTTCAGAATGCTTGCCCTCGCGCAGACAGCCCGGCGTCAATGGTAACAACCGAGCCGCTTGTGTAGCCCGAACGTTCGGAAGCAATGAACGCGATAACGGCGCCGATTTCTTCGGCTGTCGCGCCACGGCCAAAGGGTAGCGGCTTGAACAAGTCCTTCCAGTTATCCGCGCTACCGGTGCGATCGAATGCTTTCTTTTTCATCAAGCCTATCAGCCGCTCGGTCGCTACCGGGCCTGGGCTGATCGCGACGACCCGGATACCGTCCTTGGCGCTGACGCTGCCTAGCGACTGGGTGAATGCTGCGAGGGCAGCGTTGCCCGCAACACCGCAGATATATTCAGGATCGTGTGTATCGGCTGCATTGCCGACCACATTGACAATGACGCCACGGTTACGCTTTTGCATTAGCGCATAAAAGGCGCGGCACATATTGACATAGCCGAAAACTTTCAGATCCCAAGCTTTTCGCCAAGTCACCTCGTCAACATTGAGCAACGTGCCACCTGGAATGGCGCCGGCATTGTTCACCAGAATGTCGATCTCTGGATAATTGCGCGCTAGCTGATCGACGTTGGCACTGTCGGATAGATCAGCGGCGACAGTGTCAACGCGCACGTTCGCTTTCTGCACGATGGCGGACTTTGCCGCGGCGAGCGCATCGGCGTTGCGCGACACAATGATGACATTGCAGCCTTCGCCGGCCAAAATCTCGGCGGCAGCGCGGCCGATTCCCTTGGAGCCGCCGGTGATCAAAGCGGTCTTGCCCGCAAGATTTAAATCCATGCATCGTCCCCCTGCAAAGATGCAATAACACTAATACCGTGGCCCATACACTCGGCAAGCAGCCTTGCTAGCGCGCCGCTTCGATCATGCGGCGAATGCCTTCGCGGTAACCGATTTGAGCCCGAAATCCGAAATCGCGCACCGGGGCCTCGGTGTCGACCGGCCCTCGTGCCGCAATCGGTTTGCTCTGGTCGATCTCGAGGCGCACGGGCTTGCCGGCTGCTGTCACAGCGGCCGCAATATCGTCAAGGGTGACCTTTTCAGGATGCGCAATGAAATAGCTAAGTTGCCTGCGGCCGCCCGCAAAGCAGGCGGCGACTGCGGCCTGCGCGGCATCGTCGATATAAATGTAAGGCCAGTCGGTCATTGGCTCAATCCGCGCGACGTTTCCCACCAGTGCCGCACTGACAATTTTTTCAATCGCGAAAGCGGTCTGTCGCCCGGGGCCATAGATTGCCGTGAAGCGCAACGAACACAGATCGAGTGGCACTTTACCCCACAATGCCCGCAATACGATATCGATCGCCGCTTTGGAGGCGCCGTAGGGCGAGGTTGGGCGCAACGGATAATCTTCGCCAACCGGTACTTCCTGGTAGAAATCACCAAGCGCCGAGACTGACGAACAATAGACGAAGGTTTTGACGTTAGCCTCCAGCGCTGCGAACAGTAGATTAAGGCTACAAATCACGTTAATCGCGATTGTGCCGGCAGGGTCGTCGGTCATCACCATCGGACCTGACACGCCACCAGCATGGATGATGTGGGTAATTTTCTCGCCCGTGAGCATCGCTTTAAGCCTTGCTCGATCCGATAGATCGTCAAGCACCTGCGTGGTCGCCGAAGGGCGTGGATCCAGTCCGAGCGCGCCGTGCGTGTTTTGGACGAGCAATTTCATCACGGCGTTGCCGAGGAAACCGCTTGCGCCCGTCACCAGTGTTACATTGTTGATCATTGCTAAATGATTCTTCTGGTGCGAAGGCTAGCGATTTCGGCATCGGTATAACCGACATCGCGTAAAATCGCATCGGTATCGGCACCTAGTTCCGGTAAAGTCGAGACGACACTCGCCGGAGTGCGTGACAACGTGATTGGTTGGCCGACGACGCGAATATCGCCGCGCTTTGGATGTTGTAGTGGCACAGCAATGCCAAGATGCTTCACTTGCGGATCCGCAAATACTTCGTCAAGTTTATAGATTGGGCCTGCCGGAACGCCTTGCTGCTCGAGCCTGTTCAGCCACTCTATCGAGCTTTTCCTTTTGAAGATCTCGGCGAGCAGGGTAGTTAGCTTTGGCCGATTGCGAAATCGCAAATCGAGCGTCGCATAGTCGGGCGCCTCACCCAGATCGGGCCGCTCCAGCGCGATACAAAGCGCACGCCACTGGCCATCGCCGCCGACACCGATGTTTATAAAACCGTCGGAGGTTTCAAACACGCCCATCGGCGTCGAATAAGGATGATCGTTGCCGGCCTGCCCTGGAACCACGTTGTCAACGAGATAGCGGGCCGCTTGAAAATCCATCATCGCTATTTGCGCTTCTAGAAGGGAGGTTTGTACCCATTGACCGCGGCCGGAATGCTCACGCTCCGCAAGCGCAATCAGGATCCCCGTCGCGGCATAAATTCCGGCTGCGCTATCAGCTACCGCAATGCCGGCTCGCATCGGCCCCGAACCAGGTCTTCCCGTCACCCACATTAGTCCGCCCATGCCCTGAGCGATCTGATCGAATCCCGCGCGTGCACGATAAGGACCAGTCTGCCCAAAACCAGAAATAGAGGCGAGAACGATGCGGGGATTGGCCGTTTCGAGTGCTTCATATTCGATGCCCATGCGTTCTTTGACGTCAGGTCGGAAATTTTCCACGACTACGTCGGCGCTTTTGACCAACCGCATGAAGATGTCGTGTCCTGCTTTTTCCTTCAGATTGAGGGTCAGCGAGCGTTTGTTGCGATGGAGATTGAGCATGTCGGACCCATCGCGGGCGCCGCTCATGCCTTCGTTCGGGTCGACGCCGGGGGGCGCTTCGATTTTGATGACGTCCGCGCCAAAATCACCGAGGATGCGGCAGCAGGTAGGGCCAGCGCGCACGCGAGTGAGATCGAGCACCCGGAACTTTGCCAATGCGGTCGAAGATTGAGCAACGCTCATAATACCGGTCCGTCGTTCTAAGCCGTCACCAGATCGGAAATAGAGTTGGGGACACGCGCGTGCCAATCGCTTCGACTTTGCACGGCCGCAGCGAGCGCGATCAATGCATGGTCAGACCGAGGTTTGCCAATGATTTGCAAAGCGACCGGCATCGCCCGATCATCAAATCCCACCGGGATCGCGACCGCAGGAAACCCGAGAAGATTAACGAACCGCGTCAAGTGGCTGAGCTCGTAAAGTGTTTTGGCGTTGAATAATCGCGAGCGCGGGTCGCATTCGGTGATCGTTGGAGTGCGGATCGCAAGCACCGGGAGGGCAATGGCCTCGGCATTCTGGAAGACCTGATTGAGAAAATCCAGTGCCAGCTGCGGACGCGCCGAGACACTGAACGCGAGCGTTGCGTCATCGATCGTGAGCCCCTTTGCAAGCCGTTTCGTCAGAATCGGGTCTAACGACCCAGCTGCTATCAGGGCCCGATGCACGCGCGCGGCTTCCGCTTGCATGATCACGAAGACATGCGGGTCGAGCGCTTCAATGGCTGTGACTGCATCCCGTCGGGCAATTTCGATTCCGCAATCGGCAATCGCGTCGATGCCGGCGCGGCACGCTTTGGCAATCGACGGGTGAGCGAGCTTAAGCGCGTCGCCGACGACAATGACCTTGTTAATTGACCCAACGTGACTTGGCTTAAATAGGACTCGTGCAGCGACCCTCAAATCCGATGCGCTGCGGGCCAGTATACCAATAGTGTCAAGCGTCGGTGCTAGCGGCATGGCACCAACGGCCGATACAACGCCGTAGGTTGGCTTCCAGGCGGTAACACCGCAACAATGCGCCGGGATGCGCAGCGAGCCGCCAGTATCAGACCCGAGGGCAATGACAACCGAACCGCTCGCGACTGCAACCGCAGAGCCAGATGACGAGCCGCCAGAAATGAGTTCGGGGTTCCATGGATTACCGACTCGGCCGTGCACGGCGTTGTAGCCAGACGGTTCATAGGCGAGTTCCGTCATCGCGGTATAGCCGATGCGCCGTCCTCCGGCGCGATCGAGGAGATCGAGCGCAGTCGCATGCTCAATGATCGGCATTACCAGCGGCTGAGCAAGCCCGCCATGCGGCATGCGCGTAGCGGAGACGAAGATGTCTTTTGCCGCGTAAGGCATGCCATCGAGAACACCGCGCGCAAGGGTAATCGTTCCACTTTCAAATTCAGCAAAAGCTTTGAGCCGCGAATCGAGCCGTCGCGCAAACTCGTCCGCACTTGCGGAAAGCTGCGCGTGTTTCGTTGCATCAAGCTCTGTCCAATCTCGAAAACGCATCGACATCATGCCTATGGCTTTCGAGTCTCATGTCAGCATGACAGGGCCCTGGTCTCTGGTTCTTTCAAATTCTGCGTTCATAATAGCAGCCCAATGCACAGCCGATCCTCGCGATCAAAACCTATGTCCTAAAGCCAACCGGGGCCTTTCCATGAAGATCAAGCACACCGAGCACATTGCGATTGCCGTTAAAAGTATGGCGCAAAGCCGAAAAATATTTGAAGAAAAGCTTGGCTTCAAACTCGAATATGAGGAGTGCTTGCCACAACCGAGCCGATTAGCGTTGATGGGCAATACATGCGATGAAGTTGATACCGCGGAGAAATGGAACCATGCACAGCCTCGAATATCTCCGGCTTCTTCTAACGGAACGCATTCGCCGCGAGACCGGCAGTGACGATCTGGCCGACACGGCGGGCATGTCGCAGGCACGTCATACGACTGCGAGCCGTCGCGCTAGCTCGAACCCTTAGTGGGAGATGTGCGAGGATTGGGGATCGGTAAACACCTTACCAGTCCGTAGACTGCGCCAATTTCAATTCGGTATACGAATAAAATGACGCCCGAAGATCTAATCGCTTTGAAACAAGCGGTTCAATCTCTTGAACATCCTAGTTTTGCTGCACGCCTAACCAATGTGATTGGTAAGCCCATTGAACTCATTGAACACGCTCTGCCGCCTTACGCGGCGAGCGTTATTACGGCGGCTGCGTCGAAAGGGCTTGAGGTGGCACTGCAAGTGGCGTTGCGAACTTTGCAGCGTGATCCTTTCGCTGGCTCGCAGGGCCTACATAAGGTCTTAGCGACAGCCTCCGGGGCCGTTGGGGGTGCGTTCGGTTTGGCGACTCTGCCCATTGAGCTTCCAATTTCGACGATCATCATACTGAGATCCATCTTGGATATTGCAAAAAGTGAGGGGGAAGATCTCAGTGATCCTGAATCGATACTGTCATGCATGCAAGTCTTTGCATTGGGCGGGCGCTCTGGTTCGGACGACGCATCCGAAAGCGGATATTTCGCCGTGCGCGGCGCATTGGCGAAGGGTATAACAGACGCCGCACGCTTCATCGCACAACACGGCGTTACCAAGAAAGGCGGCCCGGTGCTCGTGCGCTTCATGACACAAGTGGCGTCGCGTTTTGGATTTGTGGTCACACAAAAGGTTGCGGCGCAAGCTGTCCCCGTCGTCGGCGCCTTTGGCGGCGCTGTCATAAATTACGCGTTTATCGCGCATTTTCAGGGAGTAGCTCGCGGCCACTTCACCGTGCGTCGGCTCGAACGAGTTTACGGCAAAGATGTTATTCGGACTGAATACGAGCGCCTATCTGGAAACAACTGAAAGCAACCCCGATTTAAGTCATTAACTTGCACTTCAGAGCCGGTCACAGTCGATTAAAGAAAGGCGAAATTTCTTACAAGTAAATTTACAAAAAAGCCTTTCGTTGGTTGCGAGCAAGCAACTAATATCGAAAATGGTCAGACAATCGTTTCGGCGCAGCTTTCGCCCGAGGGAAAAATCTCATGAAAGAAAGTCGGTTTATTTCCCCGAAAGGCGCTTTCACACGCACAGTGCCAATTCGATTCTCTCATTGCGATCCCGCGGGCATTGTCTATTTCCCGCACTATTTTGATATGTTCAATGGACTGATAGAGGATTGGTATACAGAGCAACTCGGCGTTGAATATGCCAAACTGATTCTAGACGATCGGCACGGCTTTCCTTTTGTTCACATCGAAACAGATTTCAAGATCCCGAGCCGAATGGGAGAGCACCTCGATCTTACGTTACTACTCGAACGCATCGGACGATCTTCATTGACTGTCGTCATCGTCGGTCATTTGGCAGGTATCGAGAGATTGCGCGCCCGCCTTGTCACTGCAATGACATCGTTGGAGACGCAAAAGTCGGTCGATTTGCCTGATGCTTTGCGTGATAGATTTGAGACCTATTGGAAGCTCACTAGAGCCCAGGGGTCGGAACACCTAGGCCTCAAGAACTAGGATTGAAAAATTGGCTAAATGCCAAGTGATTGCGCCGCTCAATGCTATTGGCGGCAAAACTTTAATCTTCTGAGGCCTTCTCATAGCGATGATCACGCCCCTCTAACACCTTACCACACCTGCCTCCTTATGACTCAAAGCGGACATGGGCGGGCCCTCCCTTACGTCCCGGTCGTGATCTTTATTTCTCGTTGATACGACACAGCCCGAATTCGTATCGCATCCTTATTGCGCAAAACTTAGGTGAGAGGTCGCCCCCGGAACACTCCTTGAAAGGGTGCGGCCATGCTCGACGTGATCCTGCTGACCCTTGGGCTCGGCTTCTTTGTGCTGTCGATCGGCTACGCCTACGCCTGCGACCGGCTCTAAGGGAGGCTGTCATGATCTTCGACTATTCGCTCGCCGCCGTCGTGACCGTGGGGCTGATGATCTATCTCGTGTACGCCTTACTCAAGCCAGAGCGCCTCTGACGCGCATTATCATCCCGAAAAGCAGATCACGCGCCAACGAGAAGGCTTTGTGTCATGACTACCATCGGTTGGATTCAAATTCTGCTCTACTGCGCGATCATTGTGGCGATCACGCCAGTGCTCGGCGCCTATATGACGCGCGTGTTCAAAGGCGAGCGGACTTTTTTAACGCCAATTCTCCGGCCCGTAGAGTTGGTTCTCTATAGGATGGCCGGCATTGAAGAGAAAAGCGAGCAGAGGTGGCTCGCCTACACGGTCGGCATGTTGCTGTTTCATGTCGGCGGATTTCTCATCCTCTATGGGCTTATGCGTTTCCAGGCAACTTTGCCATTCAATCCGGCCGAACAATCGGCTGTGGCTCCCGATCTGTCGTTCAACACGGCGGTCAGTTTCATCACCAATACAAACTGGCAGAATTACGGGGGTGAAAGCACGCTGTCTTACCTTGTGCAGATGCTCGGCCTGACACACCAGAACTTTTTGTCGGCGGCTACTGGTATTGTGCTTGCAGTTGCGCTGATCCGCGGTTTTGCGCGGCACTCCGCCCACACGATTGGAAATTTCTGGGTCGATATCACCCGCTGCACACTCTATATCCTCATCCCGATCTGCGTGCCTTATGCGTTGTTCCTCGTCTGGCAAGGCATGCCGCAGACTCTGGGGCCGTATGTCGACGCGACAACACTCGAAGGTGCCAAGCAAACCATCGCGGTTGGTCCCGTTGCCTCGCAGATCGCAATCAAGATGCTCGGTACCAATGGCGGCGGCTTCTTCAATGCCAATGCGACGCATCCGTTTGAGAATCCGACACCGCTGTCAAACTTCATTCAGATCATCTCGATTTTTGCCATTGGTGCCGCGCTCACTAATGTTTTCGGACGCATGGTGGGCAACCAACGACAGGGATGGGCGATCCTCGCCGTGATGGGTGTGTTGTTCATTTCCGGCGTCGCGCTTGCCTACTGGGCCGAAGCGCATGGCAACGACATCTTGAATGCGCTCAGTCTGAGCGGCGGCAACATGGAAGGCAAGGAGGTCCGTTTCGGCATTGTCGCATCGGCACTGTTTGCGGTGATCACCACCGCCGCCTCCTGCGGCGCCGTCAACGCCATGCACGACTCGTTTACCGCGCTGGGCGGCATGGTGCCGCTGATTAACATTCAGCTCGGCGAGATCATCGTGGGCGGCGTCGGTGCCGGCATGTATGGCATGCTGCTTTTTGTCATCATCTCGATTTTCGTGGCCGGCCTGATGGTCGGCCGCACGCCCGAATATGTGGGTAAGAAGATCGAGGCCAAGGAAGTCAAGATGGCGATGCTCGCCATTTTGATTCTGCCTCTGATGTATCTCGGCTGGACGGCGGTAGCGACGGTCAATCCGCAGGCGGTTTCGCAAGTGGCCAACAATGGCCCTCATGGCTTCTCGGAGATTCTCTACCTCTACACCTCCAGCACGGGAAATAACGGCTCGGCCTTCGCGGGCATCTCCGCCAATACCCTGTTCTTCAACATTACTGGCGCCGTCGCGATGTTTATTGGCCGTTTCTGGATGATCATCCCGACGATGGCAATTGCCGGCTCGCTCGCCGCCAAGAAATCGATTCCGCCGTCACTTGGCACCTTCCCGACCACGGGAGCACTTTTTGTCGGGCTTGTCGTAGGCGTGATCGTGATTGTCGGCGGTCTGACGTTCTTTCCCGCGCTCGCACTCGGTCCAATCGTCGAGCAACTCGCGATGATTGCGGGAACCGTATTCTGAATCGAATTCTTTCGGAGTTACGACTATGGAAACCTCCAGAATTCGCAAGCGAATGCCAGTGGCGACGCTGCTCGATCCTCAGATTGTTGTACCGGCGATCGGCCAGGCGTTTGTGAAGCTCAACCCGGCCACGCTGATTAAGAATCCGGTGATGTTCGTGCTCGAGATCGTCACCGCGCTGACAACCGTGATTTTGGTACGCGATCTTTTAACGGGTAGCGGCAGCCTCGCCTTCGAATTCCAGATCGTCATCTGGCTGTGGTTCACGGTGCTGTTTGCCAATTTCGCGGAAGCCGTCGCCGAAGGGCGAGGAAAGGCTCAGGCCGACACGCTGCGCAAAGCGCGCACGGAAACGAAAGCCAAGCGTATTCAGTCGCCAAACACCTACAAGAAATTCCAGACGGTGACTTCCGATAAGCTCAGGGCGGGCGACCTGGTGGTTTGCGAGGCCGGCGACATCATTCCAGGCGACGGCGATGTCATCGAGGGTATCGCTTCGGTCAACGAGGCCGCCATTACAGGTGAATCCGCGCCTGTGATCCGCGAATCCGGCGGAGACCGCTCGGCCGTCACCGGTGGCACCACCGTCATTTCTGACCGCATCATTATCCGCATCACCTCGTCACCGGGTTCATCATTCCTTGATCGCATGATCAAGCTGGTCGAGGGTGCCGAACGCCAGAAGACCCCGAATGAAATTGCGCTCGATATTCTGTTAATTGGTTTGACCATCATCTTTGTTTTCGCGACGGCGACGATTCCGAGCTACGTCACTTATGCGGGTGGCACCGTCTCAGTGATCATTTTGGTGGCCTTGTTCGTGACCTTGATCCCGACCACCATTGGTGCGCTGCTGTCAGCCATCGGTATCGCGGGCATGGATCGTCTCGTGCGTTTCAATGTGTTGGCGATGTCCGGCCGGGCGGTCGAGGCCTCGGGCGATGTCGACACCCTGCTGCTGGATAAAACCGGCACCGTGACCTTTGGCAACCGGCAGGCGACTGAAATCATTGTTGTGCCGGGCGTGACCGAGCGAGAAGCCGCCGAAGCCGCGATCCTCGCGAGCGACGCCGACGAAACCGCGGAAGGCCGCTCCATCATCACTATGGCTCAGGAAAAATATAATGTGCGCCGTCAGGCCGCCCCGGCGGAGGCCAGGTTTATCGAGTTTTCGGCGACGACGCGGCTGTCCGGCGTCGATATCGGAAAGCGTAAATTGCGCAAAGGCGCAGTGGACTCCATCATCAAGTTTGCTCGTGAACAAGCAGGTGAGAACGTGCCAGAGCCGCAGGTATTCCGCGCAGCGGTCGACAAGATCGCCCGCACGGGCGGCACGCCGCTCGGACTGGTCGAAAACGATCGCATTCTTGGCGTGATCCATCTAAAAGATGTGGTGAAGCCCGACGTCAGGGATCGTTTCGCTGCGCTCCGACGCATGGGTATCAAAACCGTGATGATCACCGGCGACAATCCGGTAACCGCGGCTGCGATCGCATCGGAAGCCGGTGTTGACGATTTCATCGCACAGGCGACGCCTGAGGATAAGCTGCGTTACATCCGCAACGAGCAGGCACAGGGCCGGCTGATCGCCATGTGCGGCGACGGCACCAATGATGCACCGGCGCTCGCCCAAGCCGATGTTGGCGTCTGCATGCAGACCGGCACGCAAGCCGCGCGCGAAGCTGGCAACATGGTCGACCTTGATTCGGATCCGACGAAGCTGATCGAGGTGGTCGAAATCGGCAAGCAGCTGCTGATGACACGCGGCGCGCTGACGACATTCTCGATCGCGAATGACGTGGCTAAATATTTTGCCATCATCCCGGCGATGTTCCTCGCATTCTATCCGCAGCTCGCCGTGCTCAACATCATGCAGCTGGCCACGCCCCAAAGTGCGATCCTGTCAGCAATCATTTTCAATGCGCTGATCATCATCGCTCTCATTCCGCTCGCTCTTAAAGGGGTTAAATATCGCCCAATCGGGGCAGCCGCGTTGTTGCGGCGTAATCTGTGGATCTATGGCGTAGGCGGCGTCATCATTCCGTTCATCGGGATCAAGGCCATCGACCTTGTCGTTGCTGCCCTGCATCTCGTCTAGGGAGATAAGTCATGGTGAAGGAAATCCGTCCGGCTATCGTGCTCGTGGTCGCTCTGACCCTGATAACCGGGCTGGTCTATCCGCTGGTGATGACTGGCATCGCTCGAATTGTCTTTCCCTATCAGGTGCAAGGCAGCTTGATCGAGAAGGACGGTAAGGTCATTGGCTCTGTGCTGATCGGACAGGTATTCGCGGACGAAAAATATTTCCACGGCCGGCCATCGGCGACCAATGCGCCAGACCCGAAGGATCCTACGAAGACCGTCGATGCGCCATACAATGCGAGTAATTCGATGGGCTCAAACCTTGGCCCGACCAGCAAGGCGCTGATCGAGCGCGTCAAGGGCGATGTCGAAACTCTCAAGAAAGAGAATCCATCGGGGCCGGTGCCCATCGATCTGGTCACCACCTCAGGCAGTGGACTTGATCCGGACATCTCGCCCGAGGCAGCACTTTTCCAGGTGCCACGCGTCGCGAAGGCCAGAGGCCTGCCTGAAAGCCGTGTCCGCGCTCTCGTGGAGGCTCAAATCGAAGTGCGTACTCTTGGCCTACTCGGTGAGCCGCGTGTGAATGTGCTCAAGCTAAATCTCGCGCTGGATGGCCTGAAGTCGTAATTGGGTTGACCGATACCTTCCTGCCCGTGCCGGATGCGAGCCTGGCGCGCGGCTTTTTCATGTATGATGGACTAGAGGAGCGCATGGCCGGCGACGAGGCACAACGAGCTTCGCCTGATGCATTGCTTGCTCTCGCCAAGAAAGAAGGGCGCGGGCATCTGAAAATATTTCTCGGTGCCGCGCCAGGGGTCGGAAAGACCTATGTCATGCTGGCCTCCGCTCGCACCGAGAAATCGGGTGGGCGCGACGTTGTTGCCGGCCTCATTGAAACGCATGGCCGGCGCGAGACGGAGCAGTTGGTCGAAGGTCTTGAAGTTCTTGCCCGCAAGCCGATCGTTTATCGAAACCAGGTCATGAAGGAATTCGACCTGGATGCCGCATTGGCGCGCCGGCCAAAACTGCTGTTGGTTGATGAATATGCACACACTAATGTTCCCGGCAGCCGCCATCCGAAGCGATGGCAAGACGTGGATGAACTGTTGGCAGCCGGAATCGACGTTTGGACCACGCTCAACATCCAGCATCTCGAAAGCCTCAACGATGTCGTTCAAAAGATTAGCAAGATCAGAGTGCGCGAAACGGTTCCGGACACCGTTTTCGACAAGGCCGACGAAGTTGTGCTGGTCGATTTTCCCCCAGACGAGTTGCTCAAGCGGCTCGCGGAAGGAAAGGTCTATGTCCAGGACACCGCGGCGCGAGCGGTCGAGCATTTTTTCAAGCCGCAAAATCTGACTGCGTTGCGCGAGCTGGCATTACGACGTGCAGCAGAACGCGTCGATGCCGACCTGATCGAACGCATGCAGGCCCAGGCAATCGAGGGGCCTTGGGCTGCGGGCGAGCGCATTCTGGCTTGCATCGGCCCCGACCCAATATCGCCCACCGTGGTTCGCGCAGCAAAACGGCTTGCCGATTTGATGGACGCGCCCTGGATAGCCGTCACGGTGGAAAGACCCGGGACGAACCTTGATACCACTGCGCGCCAAAGGCTGGATGAGGCGATGAAGCTGGCCGAAAGTCTCGGTGCCGAAACGCAAACTCTCACCGGCGCCGATCTGCCGGCGGAACTGTTGCGCTTTGCGAGATTCGAAAACGTTACTCAAATTGTGATCGGCCGGTCACGCGATAGTTTCCTGAGTGAGTTATTGCGCCGATCCCTGCCGCACGAATTGGTGCGCCGGACTCAAGACATCGCGATTCACCTTGTCACCCGAGAGGGGGAAGCCTCTGCGAGCACGCCTTGGTTACGCTGGCCGAAGACTCTCTCGCTTGTACCCTTGCATTTTATATATGCAACGCTCGCCGTCGTGGCAGCACTCGGCGTAGGTGAGGTGCTCACCGAAATCACGCCAATTCCCAACCTCTCGATCGTATTCCTCCTGGCTGTTCTCGTAACGGCCATAAGGTTCGGTATCTGGCCGGCGATCTACGCTTCGGTTGTTTCGTTCCTTGTCTACAATTTCTTCTTCATCCCGCCGATCTACACGTTCACCGTTGCCGAGCCGTATGAACTGCTGGCGCTCGTGATTTTTTTGGTCGTCGCCGTAATCAGCTCAGCACTGGCCGGCCGAGTGCGGGAGCAGGCAACAATTTCTGCGAGCCGCATGCGTGCGATGCGCAGGTTGTATGAATTCACACGGCGGCTGTCTGGCCTGGCCACACTTGATGCCGTGGCAGAAGCTGCCGCGAGCGAAATTCATGCAAGCCTTGGCCGTTCCGTCATCGTCCTGCTTGCGCAAGGCGATGATGTCGCTCTCACTGCAGCATGGCCGCCCGAGGATGACCTTGACGCCGCTGCGATGACCGCCGCGCGGTGGACCTACAGTCATGTCGAGCCCGCCGGAGCGGATACCGGCACATTGCCGATTATTCCATGGTATTTTGTGCCGCTGCGCATTGGTACAAAAACGCTGGGTGTAGTAGGTGTTGCCAAACAGAAAGATACACCGCCGCTCGACTCGGAGGCACGCGCTTTGCTCGATACGCTTGTCGAGCAAACCGCTGCCGCTCTGGAACGCGCTTTGCTTGCCCGCGAGATGGTGAGCGCAAAGACCGCCACTGAAACCGAACGCGTGCGCAACACACTGCTGGCTTCGGTATCGCACGATTTTCGCACTCCCCTGTCATCGATCCTCGGTTCAGCTACGAGCCTCATAGACTATGGCGGTAAACTGGACGCAGACGCGAGAAAAGATCTGCTTAGCCAAATCAAAAAGGAAGCCGAAGGCCTTGACGAAATGGTGCGTAATCTTTTGGCAATCACGCGAATCGATGCCGGCGCGCTGGAATTGCGACGCGACTGGATCGACTTGAGAGAAGTGGCCGAACGCGTGGTCAGCGCCGCGCGCCGGCACGGAGCGCAGCAGCATATCGAGATCAACTTGCCCGCAGATCTCCCGCTGGTGCGGGCCGATGCCACCCTGGCCGAACAGGCTATCGGAAATGTGGTTGCCAATGCAGTAGTGCATACGCCACCTGAAACGCATGTGCTCCTTGATGCTAATGTCGCGCCGAATAGCATCGCGTTGCGCGTTACAGACGATGGGCCCGGCATTCCGGCGGACGGCCTGCCGCATATTTTTGAAAAGTTTGTCAAAGGCGATGAATCTGGAGGTGGAGATGGGGATGGAAGTCAGGGTACGGGCCTCGGACTCGCTATTGCGAAGGGCATCATGGAGGCTCACGGCGGTGCAATTAAAGGAGAAAGCCCGGCCCAGAATGGTCGCGGCGCACGCTTCGTCATGACGTTCCCACGCGACAAGGCCTCGGCATGAGCGCCAAAGTTCGCGCCCTTATCATTGATGACGAAGGGGCAATCCTGCGCTTCCTTAAGCCGGCGCTTGAAGCCAACAACTATGAAATGACAAGCGCCGGAACCATTGCTGACGGACTTAAACGTATTGCCGCCGAGGCGCCGGATGTTGTCCTGCTTGATCTCGGCTTGCCGGATGGCGACGGCAAGGACGTCATCAGGCGGGCGCGGGAATGGTCCGACCTTCCGATTATCGTGTTATCAGCGCGCGAGCGGGAGACTGAAAAGATCGAAGCCCTTGATCTTGGAGCCGACGATTACGTCAACAAGCCGTTCAATATTGGCGAGCTGCTGGCACGTATGCGGACAGCGTTGCGGCACCGGATGCAGCGCAAGTCTGAAACCCCGGTTCTGCGGGTCGGCAATCTCGAAGTGGATTCAGTGCGTCACCGTGCGACCAGAGCAGGCGCCGAGCTTAAGCTCACCCCAAAAGAATTTGAGCTTTTATCATTCCTGGCGAGGCACGCTGGGCGTGTCGTGACCCACAAGCAAATTCTCACAGCGGTATGGGGTCCGGCGCATACTGAGGATACTCAATATCTGCGCGTCTATATCGGCCAATTGCGACAGAAGGTCGAAGAGCACCCAGACGATCCGCGCTTTATCCTGACGGAGCCAGGGATCGGATATCGGATTGCGGAAAGCTGAACACCTCAGACGGCTGAAATCCCTCAAGACCTATCGCATCCGCAATCTAGCGCGCTTTTGACCCTGGGCACGTTGCCAGCAAGGTCGAAGCGAAATAGTATTTTTCCGCTAGGCTAGCGCCCGACTTTGTCCTGCCTTTCGAGGAGCTTACAGCGAACGCATGCTGGACAAAATGGGCGGTGAAATCCCCATCCTTTGGCGGCCGTCGCTACAGATGTCCTGTGGCTGATGAAATCTTCGTTGGGAGAACCTTATGCTGAGCGAAACTGCAATTACGGCTCTCAAGTCTGATCTGCGTGGAGAGCTCATCGAGCCGAATGACTCGCGCTACGACACGACGAGAAAAGTCTACAATGCCATGATTGACCGGAAACCACGACTGATTGCGCGCTGCGCCGATGTCGCGGACGTCATTGCTACAGTAAAATTTGGCCGCGAGCACAAGCTGCCCTTATCTATTCGCGGTGGCGGTCACAATGCGGCTGGTTTGGGCGTTTGCGATGACGGTCTGGTCATCGATCTCTCACCGATAAAATATGTCCGCGTAGACCCCAAGAAGCGCACGGTTCTTGCCGGCGGCGGAGCACTGTGGGGGGATGTTGACCATGCGACGCATGCATTTGGGCTTGCGGTTCCAGCAGGCATCATTTCGACGACTGGCGTGGGCGGTCTCACGCTTGGTGGCGGGATCGGCCATCTAACGCGGCAATGCGGTCTTACTATTGATAATCTTCTGGCTGTGGACGTGGTTCTGGCTGACGGACGCTTTGTTACAGCTAGTGCCAATGAAAACTCTGACCTTTTCTGGGCAGTGCGCGGCGGAGGCGGTAATTTTGGTGTTGTCACATCCTTTCTCTTCAAGGCACATGCGATTCACACGAACTATGCGGGCCCAATGCTGTGGCCGATGGAAGATGCGGCGGAAATCCTACGATGGTATCGAGGCTTTATAACCAAAGCACCTAATAGCCTTAATGGCTTTTTCGCTTTCCTCACCGTTCCGCCGGGCCCGCCTTTTCCCGAATACCTGCACAACAAAAGAATGTGTGGCATCGTGTGGTGTTATACCGGTCCGCTCAAGCAGGCAGAGCGAGTGTTTAAGCCGATCCGCAAATTTAAGACGCCAGCGCTCGATATGGTCGGTCCCATTCCGCACCCCGCACTACAGAGCATATTTGATGCACTCTATCCGCCAGGGCTTCAATGGTACTGGAAGGCTGATTTTGTACGGAAGCTAAGCGATGAGGCAATTGCCCTGCACGTGAAACACGGCGCAATGTTGCCGACCATGCAGTCGACGATGCACCTCTACCCAATCGACGGCAAAGCACGTTCTATGAAGAACAGCGCGACACCATGGTCGTTCCGCGACGCGACTTGGGCCGGAGTGATAGTTGGTGTCGATCCGAGTCCGGCCAATAAAGAAAAGATCTCGGACTGGGCAAGGGACTATTGGAGTGCGTTGCACCCACATTCGGCAGGAGGCGCCTACATAAATTTCATGATGGATGAGGGTGAGGATAGGATTCGGGCAACATATGGAAAGAACTTTGATCGTCTGGCCAAGATCAAGAAACGCTACGATCCCACAAACCTATTCCGAGTGAATCAGAACATCGCGCCTGCCAAATAAATAACGAATGTCTGCCTTTGGCTCTTAGGGGGACATTCAAATCGCGCTAACGGATGTCCACTTTTGGGGGTAAGGCAGACATCGTGCGGACTGCTGACCATGTCCGCAAATGACCCAAAGCTGACGTTCGCTCAACAAACTGGCTTCGTGTTTGGAGAAAAATGAGGCGGTAGTCAGGGAGGCGAGCTCACCGCCTCCCTTTTCCAGGACGCATGTCTGCACCGACGGACAACACGAAGTTTATTATGGTAGCTCGGAAATGAGCTTCCGATATTCATCTGCTGACCACGCACGGACAGTGCGGGTGCGTACGTTGCCAAGTGAGCTAACCGCCAGCGCGAATTTAGCGACATTGTCGTCGCTCGGCGCGTCGACGAAGACGACGAGATCACTTTCACCCGACGTGAGGTAAAGATGCTTGATTTCGGCGCCTACCTTTTTTGCAAGCTCACGCGCAGCTTCTGAACGTTTCGGCGAATCCTTGACCGCGCGGATTCCCTGGTCTGTCCAATTGAGCGACATCATAAAAGTCGGCATGAGGTCCTCCCTGGATTCTGTTGAAGATGCGACCATGAGCCGATGTTTTCACAATTACAAGGCAGTCAAATCGATATATGGTCAATTGTGCTGTCCTACCAGCAAGCTAACCGGCGCCAGATTTTCGGCATAACTGGTTGAGCGAGTGACTACTGCACCGCTGGCGGTCATTGGGTGGATGCCAGTTGATGCCTGCTATTCGGCCTTAGCAGACATTCGAAAGACGCCAGCGGGCAGGACTTATGTCTGATGGACGGCCGATCCCCAAAAGCGAACATTCGGTGTCGCTTTGGCGCGGAACCTAAATGAGAGCGCTGCATGAAAATTTCTATTTTAGACGACTATTTTGACACCTTGCGCACCCTGCCTTGTTTCCAGAAGCTGACCGGGCACGAGATTGAGGTTTGGAATGACCATGTTCAGGATACCAACGCGCTCACCGCTCGCCTAAAAGATGCTGAATGTCTGGTGCTGATCCGCGAACGCACCAAAATTCAAAGCGCACTGCTCGAGCGTCTGCCCAAGCTTAAACTCATCAGCCAACGCAGCGTCTATCCACACATCGACGTTGAGACCTGTACGCGCCTCGGCATTGTTGTGTCGTCAAGCCAACACGCTGGGTCGCCGTCGTACGCTGCGGCTGAGCTTACATGGGCACTCATACTGGCCTTGGCACGTCGCCTTCCACAGCAGATGGCATCACTCAAGGCAGGTAAGTGGCAGATCGGTGTCGGCACAACATTGCGAGGAAAGACCCTGGGCATCTTCGGTTATGGGCGCATCGGCACGACGGTTGCCGGCTATGGTAAAGCATTTGGCATGAATGTAATGGCGTGGGCGCGCAAGGAATCTCTCACGCGGGCTCGCTTGGACGGATATACGACCGCGCGAGACAAGGTTGAATTTTTCGAGTGTTGCGACGTCATCTCGCTGCACATGCGGTTAGTTCCCGCGACTCGCCACATCGTTAAAGCGGACGACCTGACGCGCATGAAGCCGACCGCCATGCTGGTCAACACCAGCCGCGCTTCGTTGATAGAACCTGGCGCGCTCGTCGCGGCGCTTCGGGCAGGCCGTCCTGGTTATGCCGCTGTCGACGTATTCGAGGACGAACCAATGCTCGATGCGCATTTTCCGCTATTGCAATTTGAACAAGTCGTCGCGACGCCACATATCGGCTATGTAACGAGGGAAGAATACGAGACCCAATTTGCCGACGTTTTTGACCAGATAGCCGCCTTCGTGGCTGGCAGACCGATTAACGTGGTGAATCCAAAGGCTCTGATAGAAGGCAAGGCGCGAGGTTAGACGCTACTCTGAGCGATGCCCCGTACACGGTGTCGGGTTTTACGATCGCAGCATTGGGGGACTACATCGTTTAAGGTCGGGAGAAATTCGACCGCAGCGGAAAAACACCTTGTTTGCCCTGGTCAGGCACGTGTTTGGCCCCACGCTTCCGCCTGGCGTCCGCTTGAACCATCGCGGACATTTCAGCCGCCTAAGGGTCCGTTGGCGCGAGTTGGTGGCTTGCCTGTGCAGCGGCGCCTAACCGCGACCACTCTCGCGCGGGTCAAGCGCATCGCGCAAACCATCGCCGACCAAATTGAATGACAGTACGGTCAGGAAAATCGCAAGACCTGGCCATACGGCCATCCATGGTGCGTTGACCAGGAAACGTTGTGCGGAATTAAGCATGCTGCCCCACGAAGGAGCAGGCGGCTGCTGTCCCAGCCCAAGGAACGAAAGGGCAGCTTCGGCAATGATCGCCGCCGCGATTGACAAGGTGGCCTGAACCAGGAGCGCTGGCATGATGTTCGGCAGGATATGGATAAATACGATACGCCAGCGCGGATTTCCCACCGCACGTGCCGCCTCGACATAATCTTCCATTTTGACCGCCAGCACTTGTCCGCGCGTCAGCCGCACGAAAATCGGGGTTGCACTAACCCCGATGGCGATCATGGCGTTGCCGAGACTCGGGCCAAGAAAAGCGGCCAGGGCGATTGCCAGAATAAGAAATGGGCAGGCTAGCATTGCATCGGTAATGCGGCCGATCAGCGAATCAAGCAGACCACCCAGATAGCCGGCTGCCAATCCGAGTGGCAAGCCGATTGAAAGTGCGATCCCAACAGAAATCACGCCGGCCATGAGTGACGCGCGTGCTCCAAAAATGACGCGCGACAGGATGTCTCGGCCCAGATCGTCGGTACCAAACCAGTGCGACACAGAGGGCTCATTGCGCACTAGGGTCCAGCTTTGTGCTGTGGGATCGTACGGGGTGAGCAAGGGCGCGAAGACAGCAAGCGCAATAAAGAACGCAACAACCGCCAGTCCAAAGACCGCGCTCTTACGATAGAATAATCGTCGTATCGCGCGGCGGAGAGGCGTTTCAACTTCTTCGCTTGCCCTGACCAGCTTTGTGTTGACAACGATATCGACCATATTTTCAGCTGCGCAGCCGCGGGTTGACTAGAACATAAGCGATATCGGCAAGCAGATTGAGCACGATATAGATCGTCGCCGTTACCAGCACGACCCCTTGCACCACGGCGTAGTCACGGTTGAACACGGCATCGATAATCAGCTTACCGAAACCCGGGATCGTGAAAATCTGCTCGGTTAATACGGCGCCCGACAGAAGGGTACCGAATTCGAGTGCGCCCAGGGTGATGACGGGAGTGAGAGCGTTGCGCATGGCGTGTTTGAGGATCACCGTCCGCTCGAAAAGACCCTTGGCTCGTGCCGTACGGACGTAGTCGCTCTCGAGCACCTGCAGCATGGCACTGCGCGTGTGGCGCATCAGGATCGCTGCGATCGCGTTTCCGAGGACAAAAGCCGGCATGATCGTCGAAGCAAGACTCCCCCGCCAATCTTCGCTAAGGGGAACGTAACCCGAAGCCGGTAACCAGCCCAATTTCACGGAAAATAAAAAGATCAACATGATCCCGAGCCAGAAATTTGGCGTCGAGATGCCCCAAAGCGCAAATGCGTTGGCCGCATAGTCCCACACGGTATTTTTTTTAACAGCCGATACAACGCCCGCAGTGATGCCAATAGCAACGGCAATCAGCATTGCCATCGAGGCGAGCTGGACTGTCACCGGCAACTTTTGCAGAATGAGATCAAGCACCGGCACGTGAATCCGCATTGACTCCCCAAGATTGCCGGAGAGTAAGCCCCGCACCCAGTAAAAGTATTGAACCGGAATTGACCGGTCGAGGTGGTATTGCTTGCGAATCTGCTCGATCACAGCTGGGTCGCGCTCTTCGCCAGCCATGATCAAGGCAGGATCGCCGGGCAACAACTGTTGTAGCGAGAAGATGATCACTGACACAAAGAACAAGGTCGGGATCAGCTGCAACAATCGTTTGCCAAGTAGATTCAACATGGCGGGCGAACCCGTCCCGTTCGCGTTACAATGCCACCGCTCACTTTAACGACAGCCCCACCACGCGCACCAATCCGTCCGGCATCTGCTTGTAGCCATTGAGCCTCTTTGTGTGAGCGATAAGGATGCGGCGGTGATAGAGATAAATCTTGGGAACGTCCTCGAGAATAATCTTTGTAAGCTTTTCGTAGATCGCCTTACGCGCGGCGAGATCTGCAGGCACGCGCGCCTCATCGAGCAGCTTGTCGACCTCGGAATTGCAGTAGCCCATCGAATCCTGTGGGGCGTTACATTTGAAGAAGATATAGGAGTTGCCGTCAGGGTCGGTGCGTCCGCTCCACGCCAAAAGATACGCTTGGTAATTGCCTTGCTCTGCCTGCTTGAGCGACGTGGCAAATTCGGTGACGCGGATTTTCATATTGATTCCAATCTCACCGGCCATCGCCTGAATCACCTCGGCGACTGCCTGCGTTTCCGCGCCTTTTGGCACCATAAAATCGACGTCAAAAGGTGCGGTGACGCCAGCCTCCTTCAGGAGTGCCTTGGCCTTGGCGACATCGCGCTTCGGAACGGGATATGCCTTCTGATAGTAGGGATTCTCGGGGTTGACCCATTGGTTGCCAGCCTTGAATTCGCCGTTGAACACGACCTGGTTTAACGCTTCGCGGTCGATTGCTAGGGCGAGCGCCTGGCGTACCTTGGCCGATTGCCCAAGCGGATTCTTCGATTGCACGCCATTGTCGACATTGATGTCGAGTCCCTGGTAGCCGAGTTCGAGTGCGGTCGCGAGTTGGACACTCGTTTCGGCGCGAACGTTTTTTATATCGGTTGCCAGCACGCGTTCGATTAAGTCGAGCGCGCCGGACTTAAGGTTGGCGAGACGCACCGTGGAATCGACGATCGGCAAGAACACAACACGGTCGATATGGACATTATCCTTGTCCCAGTAGTCCTGGAATTTTTCAAAGACGATGCGATCCTGCTGCACGCGTTCCACGAATTTGTAAGGTCCGGCACAGACCGGATGCAGGCCAAACTTGTCGCCTTGCTCCTTGGCAGCCTTTGGCGACACCATCATGCCCGCACGGTCGGTGAACTGCGCGATCAACGGTGAGTAAGGACTCTTGAGCACCACATTGATCGTGAGCGGATCGACCACATCAATGTGATCAACAGCGGCCAACTCCGGCTTGCGGAACGAGCCGGTCATGGAGCCATGGCGGTCAAGCGAAAATTTGGCTGCTTCGGCGTTGAACGGTTCGCCATCGTGAAACTTCACGCCAGGCCGGAGCTTGATGGTGACCGTCTTGCCGTCGGCCGATGTGGAATGCGAAAGCGCGAGCTGCGGCACGATATTCAGGCTCTGATCGATGTCGAACAGCTTGTCGCAGAAAGAGGCAAAGACGATGCGGCCGACATAGGTCCGTGCGAGCGTTGGATCGAGCACATCCGGATCTTCGGCCAGCCCAATCCGCAGCGTCGTCTGGGCCGCCGCCAGCCCGCCGGTGAATGCGACGTATGCAGCCGCTGTTGCGGCCCAACGCATGATTTTCATAGTTCCCCTCGCGCAGTTATCACCGGCGACCAGACGCGCCGGCCAGACCTTCCGATTTGAGTGTATCAACTGTGCTCGCGGCCCAAACATCAGGCTTGCGGGCGAATTCCGACATCAGCCGTTCGAGTCGAGGACCAGGTGCCTCTTGCCCGGTCAGCCCAATCATAGCGGATAATTCGCTCCAGCGATGGCAAGCGGTCGCGTGTCCGGTTTGATCGCTGATAAGCGCTGGCCGCTCGCTCCGGCAACGCTCGACGGCGTGAGCGCAACGTGGGTGAAGGTGACAGCCCGTTGGTGGCGAAAGCGGGCTTGGAACGTCGCCTTCCAGCAACTGCCGTTGCCGCCGGGCGTGAGGTTGCGCAACAGGAATCGCTGAGAACAAGGCACGCGTATAGGGATGGCGTGGATTGTCAAAAAGTTCGTCAGCGGGTGCAGTCTCGACGATACGGCCGAGATACATTACCGCGACCCGGTCTGCGATGTGCTTGATCACCGAAAGATCGTGCGAAATAAAGATGTAGGTGAGAGCGAGGCGTTTGCGAAGGCCGGCGAGTAGATTGAGAACCTGCGAGCGGATCGAAACATCAAGCGCCGAAACCGGTTCGTCACAAACAATAAGCTTTGGCTCAACGGCAAGCGCTCGTGCGATCGCGATGCGTTGCCGCTGACCGCCTGAAAATTCATGGGGGTACCGTTGGCTATATCTTGCGTCGAGTCCGACGAGACTCAGTAATTCGGCTACACGATCGCGGCGGCGCGAGGCAGGAACGATGTCATGCAAAGCCAGGGGTTCACCGACGAGCTCTTCCACAGTCATTCGCGGATTGAGCGATGAATATGGGTCCTGAAAAACAATCTGCGCCTCACGCCGAAAGGCTCGCAATTCCTTTTCACCAAACGTTAGAATCCGGCGGCCCTCGAACCTAATGTCGCCTGCCATCGGCTCGATCAACCGCAAAATCAGACGGCCGACAGTGGACTTGCCGCAGCCGGTTTCGCCGACAAGCGCGAGCGTGCTGCCGGCCTGCACGCTCAAGTCTATGCCGTCTACCGCTTTGACCGTCGCGATTGGACGTCCTAATGGGGAGCGGCGGGCAACGAAATGCCGCGTCAGGCCTTCGACCTCGAGCAGGGCGCTCACGCCGCAATCCCTTCCAACGGTGCTTTAACACACCGTGACCAATGCCTCGCCCCGACGTCCACGATGGGCGGAGGATGGCTTACGCAAGCCTCGCTTGCGAAAGGGCAGCGAGGTGCAAAACGGCAGCCTTGCGGAATCTCGCTCATGTCGGGAAGCGACCCTTCGATCGTCGCGAGAGTTTCCACCCGGCGATCGAGCCGGGGAAGAGAGGCTAGAAGCCCGATCGTATAGGGGTGTTGCGGTGCCTTGAACAATACATCGACCGGCGCATGTTCAACAATTTCGCCCGCATACATGACCGCAACTTCGTCACAGATCTCCGCAACCACCCCTAGATCGTGCGAAATCAAGACGATGGCGGCATTTGTTTTCTCCTTGAGGCTGCGCATCAGGTCAAGTACCTGCGCCTGAATAGTGACGTCGAGTGCGGTTGTCGGCTCGTCGGCGATCAGTAGCTGCGGGTCGCAAGCCAGTGCGATGGCCACCATCGCGCGTTGGCGCATGCCGCCAGAAAGCTTATGCGGATATTCGTCCACACGCATTTCAGGCGAGGGGATTCGTACGTCCCGCAAGAGTTCGATAGCGCGGGTGCGCGCTTGAGTCCGGGTGAAGGCGCGATGACGAACCAGCGTTTCAATAATCTGTTCTCCGATTGTGTAGGAGGGATTCAGTGAAGTCATCGGCTCCTGGAAGATCATGGCAAGACGATCACCACGAAGGTCGCGCATCGCCGCGTCGGTGAGATCCAGCAGATTGTTGCCTTCAAAGCCCACGTACCCGGAAACGTCGGCTGATCCTTTCGGTAACAGTCCCATGATTGCAAGGGCGGTCACGCTCTTGCCACAACCGGATTCGCCAACGAGCCCAAGCGTCACGCCCTGCGCTAGATCGAAGCTTACAGCCTCAACGGCGTGTGTTGTGCGGTCGCGATCTCCGCGAAACGTGACCTTCAGGTTTTCGATTTCGATAAGGGACGTCATTGCCTATGCTCGCCGGCAAGTTCGCGGGCGATTTCTATTTCGATAATAGACCGGTCGGTCACGCCCACCGGATCACGGCGACTCGGCAAAAAGCGTCGGAATGACATCCACCGCTCACGGCTCACGCGCTCGAGCCGGTCGAGTTCGGCAAGTGGCTCGATGTGATCGTCGACGCGCAGATCGAGATCTGACCACTCTTCCTCGCCATAGATAAGCAGTGCCGCCGACTGCTTGCCGCGCTTGTCGCCGCCAGCTGCCTCGCCGGCTACCATCGCTGCGATCAGCCGGCGCGGGAATGGTAGTGCTTCACCGGCAAGATAGGCCCCTGCTGTTTCGTCGAGGACTCGCGCGCTGGCAAGCATGTTCCCAGCAACGGAAAACTCCTCGCCAGCGATATGTCCGTTCCATTCGATGCACGCCGCGCCGGTATGTGCGGCGACGCGGCTCTTCGCATCCATGACGTGAATTTGACGGTGATCGCGCCCGTCATCGGCCGCGATGAGCGTCTTAACGACCGCGTCTGCGGCCATGCCTTTGCCCAGAAGCCGCAAGCCATTGGTGCCGTAAAAGGGATTGATCAGCGCCTGCGTTGCAATGGCGCCGATACCTGCGGCGATGAACGGCACCCGGGCACCGGCCGCAAAAAACTTTGTTGCGACGGCAATGCCAAAGCAGCCGGTAGTTTTATCGCGGGCAATGATCGACCACGTCATAGTCGCCTTTCGCGGAGCTACCTTCCAACCGCGTAGCCCTGCATGCCCCGCGGATTGGCAGCGGCGCGGCGCCGGCCGCCTTCACGCGATGCCGCCGTAAGCCGGCCTTCCGACCAGTCCGGGCCAATCTCAACGATATGCCCGCGTCTTTTCAACTCGTCGATGGTCGACTTCGGTACACGTTTTTCGAGCACGAGTACGCCGGGGCGGGCGGTGCGCGGCCAGAATGAGATCGGGAAATGCTCTGAATGCCAAGTCGGAGAATCGATCGCTTCCTGCAAATTCATTTTGCAGTGCACATGCCGGAGAAACAATTGCGTTGTCCACTGATCCTGCTGATCGCCGCCAGGGGAACCCCAGACCAAATATGGCTCGCCGTCGCGCAGGGCGAGTGTTGGGCTGAGCGTCGTGCGTGGCCGTTTTCCGGGTGCGAGACCGGCGGGGTGCTTTTCATCGAGCCAGAATGCTTGCGCGCGCGTGCCGAGCCCGAAGCCAAGCTCGGGAATGACTGGAGATGATTGCAGCCAGCCGCCCGACGGCGTTGACGACACCATGTTGCCGGCTTGGTCTATGATGTCGAAATGGACCGTATCGCCCCGCACTTCACCCATCCGGCCGACGGTCGGCTCTCCGGCCCCGAGCGCGCTGACAGCAAGCCGAGGTCCAGTCTCGCGACGCAATTCAACCACGGAGCCGAATCCGTCGACGAAACCGGGCTGTAATTCGAGCGACGCCTTGTCTGTCAAGAATCTTCGGCGGTCGGAATTGTAAGAATCCGATAGCAAGGTCTCGATCGGCACCTTTACGAAGTTCGGATCACCATAGAACTTCTCGCGGTCGGCGAAAGCGAGCTTGGATGCCTCCACTTGCAGATGGATGAAATCCTCGCTCGTCGGATGAAGGCCATCGAGCCTAATGCCTTTCAGCAGAGCGAGCTGTTGAAGCAATACTGGTCCTTGACTCCAGACGCCGGGTTTGCAGACAGTGTAGCGGCCATAGTCGTAGGTCAGCGGCGCTTCTACGTGTGCCTGCCAGTTGGCCATGTCGTCGCCGGTCAATACACCACGGTGGCGTTCGCCGCTCACGTCCATGATGTCCTGGGTGCGGCAGAAACGATCAATTGCCTCGGCGACAAATCCTTGCGACCAGACTTTACGCGCGCGCTCGATTTGCGCGATGCGATCGCCACCTGCGCTTTCGGCTTCCTTGAGGATGCGTGTATAGGTTTCCGCGAGCGCCTCATTGGTGAATAGTGTGCCCGTCTCCGGCACTTTTCCGTTGGGGAGATAAACTGCCGCCGAGGTCGGCCAATGCTCACGAAAAAGTTGTTGAACCAGCGCGATGGTGGCATTTGCCCGCTCGACCAATGGATGACCGTTTTTGGCATAGCCGATCGCGGGACCAAGCACCTCGGCCAAGGTCATTGTGCCGTAGTCGCGCAGCAGCAGCATCCAGCTGTCGAACATTCCGGGGATGCACGCGGCCAGCAGACCCGTTCCGGGAATGAGATCGATGCCTTCCGCGCGATAATGCGCGATAGTCGCTCTGGCCGGTGCGGGGCCCTGTCCGCAGATCACTTCTGTGCGCCCACGCCTGACGTCATGGAGGATCACGGGAACGTCGCCCCCCGGCCCATTAAGATGGGGCTCGACAACCTGCAGGGTGAAGGCCGTTGCAACGGCGGCGTCGAACGCATTGCCGCCTTTTTCCAGCGTGGCCATGCCGACCGCCGTCCCGATCCAATGGGTCGACGCTACGACGCCAAAAGTGCCGTCGATTTCGGGCCGCGTCGTGAATGGATTGGGATTTATTTTCGACATGACGCAGGGACAAGGTCACAATTATGAGCCGACACGGCAATCGGTCGCGGTCGGCAATCTGACATTACTCATCTTTTAGAGAGAATAGGGCCTGTCGGCCATGTAGGCGCCCCACGCAGTTTAGTGGAAATGACCATTCCGTCCAAATCGGCCTCCTGCCGAGCGTACCTGGCCCAGTTCCCAACTCCCCTAAACCATGCTGCAATAGGCTGAATATTCAGTCCGTTTTTTTCGCCCGGGGGCAGCAGTGAAACGACGTGGCGGCGTGGAGGGCAAACGCACCAGGACGCGGCTCGACAGGCCTGCGGCGACAGAACGTCGTCGGCAGCCAAGAGCTGGCAACGTCGCTGGCGACCCGGCCCTCCGGGAGCAGCTCGACTTGCGCACGCGCGAGGTGCGCGAATTGCAGGAGCAGCAGGTCGCAACCTCGAAGGTGCTTCAGGTCATCAGTTCGTCGTCCGGTGAATTGAAAGCGGTATTTAAATCGATACTGGAAAATGCCGTGCGACTTTGCGAAGCCAGCTTTGGCAATTTGCTGCTTTACGAAAACAAAGCTTTTCGACACGTCGCCCTTCATAACGCACCGAAGGCCTGGGCTGCCGAACAACAGCGCGACCCCGTTGCGCCCCGTCGCTTCGCACGATTCCTCTATCGCGTCGCCAAAACGAAGCAGGTCGCCCACATTGCCGATATCAATTCGAAGAATCCCGATGAGCCGATCGCCAAGATTGCCGGCGCGCGCACTCTTCTGATCGCGCCGATGCTGAAGGAAAAGCAGCTGATTGGCGTGATAGCCATCTATCGCCGGGAAGTCCGCGCTTTTACCGACAGACAGATTGATCTGGTCAAGAACTTCGCCGCGCAGGCCGTCATCGCAATAGAGAATGCTCGGCTGCTCAACGAGCTCCACCAGCGCACGGATGACCTTTCAGAGTCGCTGGAGCAACAGACTGCGACGGCTGATGTGCTGAAGGTTATCGCAAGCTCGTCTGGGGAATTGCAGCAGGTATTCGACACCATGCTTGCAAATGCAACGCGGCTCTGTGGAGCGAGTTACGGTGCCATGTGGCTCCGAGATGGCGACATTTTTCGGAACGCCGCTGTCTACGGTGCGCTGCCCCCCGAATACGTCGAACAAATGAGAACAATCGTTGTCCGTCCTGGCCCCGAGGGGGCGTTGACGCGTGTCGTGCAGACGCGCAAGCCGTTTCATGTGCCCGACCTACGGGAAAGCCGCGCCTATCTCGATCGCGAACCATTGCCTGTGGCCGCTGTCGAGGTCGCCGGCGTCCGCACGATCGTGTCGGTCCCGATGTTCAAGGCAGACGAGGTCATTGGGGCCATTACTATCTATCGAAAGGAAATTCGACCGTTCACCGACAAGCAGACTGAGCTGGTCAGCAATTTTGCCGCCCAGGCAGTCATCGCCATCGAGAATACGCGCCTGCTCAATGAGCTGCGTCAGCGCACCGACGATCTTTCCGAATCGCTCGAGCAGCAGACCGCGACATCGGAAGTATTAAGCGTCATCTCAAGCTCGGTGGCCGATGCCCAACCTGTGTTTGAAATCATTGCCAGAAGCGTTGCCCGCCTCTGCGATTCCCAATTCTGCCACGTATTTCGTTTCGA
>DATFXJ010000039.1:0-8457 GCA_035315965.1 Pseudolabrys sp. | reverse complement strand
AGGTCGGTTTAAGTGGCTGACCGCAGATGGTACCGGCCTCGTCGCACTCTCATATCGCGGCTATGGGGGCTCGACCGGCAAGCCAAGCGAGACCGGTCTGATCAACGACGGCATGGCGGCCTACGAGTTCGCGACCGCGCGCTATCCGGCCAAACGCATCGTGCTCTGGGGCGAGTCGCTCGGCACGGGAATCGCTATTGCGGTGGCCGCCGAGCGAAAGGTCGGCGGGATGATTCTTGACGCGCCCTTTACCTCCATCGCCGATGTTGGGGCTGCCGCTTATCCCTTCGCGCCGGTACGCTGGCTGATCAAGGATCCGTTTCGTTCAGATGAGCGCATCGCGCGCGTTAGCGCGCCGATGTTGACACTGCACGGGGAGCTCGATCGTGTTGTGCCGATAAAGTTCGGAGAGAGGCTTTTTTCGCTCGCGCGAGAGCCCAAACGCATGGTCCGCTTTCCGCAAGGCGGACACGGCGATCTCGATGACCATGGTGCCGTGAAGGCAGTTAAAGCATTCCTGGGCGAGTTGGCGCGGCCGGACAATTGAGACGTGAAGAGGGGGAATACTTCCGATGGCAATGAGGTTGCGACTGGCATGGGCCGCGGCCCTGCTGGCTTGGCCAGTAGCTGCGATCGCGGCCGAGCCCAGTGCGCCAGTTTAGCAGCTGGAAAAAGCCGTCCAAAAACAGTAGCGCGGGCGACTTGAGCCCGCACCACCGGAACATTGAAAGAAACGGTCCTATCAGCCCATGCGCTGAGCGCGATGGCCGTGGCCGGCAGCGGAGGGACCGGCACCGGGAGTCGGTCGTGGCTTAGCCGGCAGCAGACCTTCGCGCTGTAGCTTTTTGCGGGCGAGCTTGCGGGCCCGGCGGATCGCCTCCGCCTTTTCCCGCGCCTTCTTTTCCGATGGTTTTTCGTAATGGCCGCGGAGCTTCATCTCGCGGAAAATACCCTCGCGCTGCATCTTCTTCTTCAGCGCCTTCAGGGCCTGGTCGACGTTGTTATCGCGAACGAGAACTTGCACACTTGCTCCTTCGTTGTTGGTCCGACAGGTTAAGGTAAAGCCCCAAGAACGGGAGGCTTTGAGTGGCGCGCCTCTAGCAGAAAAGGCGTTAAGAGTCCATTCAAGCAATCCGGAGCGCGAAGCACAACATCTGCGGTGTATAATCACCGATCAGCATTGTGGATTCCGGGCCTGCGCACAAGCACCGCGGCCCGCAAGATCACGGGGGCTTGCACTCAGCTGGGCCAAATCCGCGTGACATGTCCCATCTTGCGCCGAGGACTGGGCTCGCCCTTGCCGTAAATGTGCACGGAAGTTCCAGCCACCGTCAGCCATCGAGCGGCATCGTTCACTTCGGCCCCGATCAGGTTCACCATCTCGACGCGCCGGCCGAGCCGCACGGGCTTCGCCAGCGGCCAGCCCGCAACCGCCCGGATGTGTTGCTCGAACTGTGAAACGGTCGCGCCGTCGATGGTCCAGTGGCCGGAGTTGTGAACGCGCGGGGCGATCTCATTGACTAGGAGCCCGTGCCGGCGCCCTTTGCCGACTACGAACATCTCCACCGCAAGCACGCCGACATAATCGAACGCCCTGACGATGCGGGTCGCGACCTGACGCGCCTCGCGGGCACACCCCGACGTCACCTTCGCCGGCACGCGCGAAATTTTCAGAATATGATCGCGATGCTCATTCTCGGTCAATTCAAAACATTCGACCCTTCCGTTACGCCCGCGTGCAGCCACCACCGAAACTTCACGCTCGAAATCGATAAAGCCTTCCAGAATGCAGGGCGCATTGTGCACAGAACGCCAGGCAGCAATTGCATCGCCGCCTTTGGCAATTTTTGCCTGACCCTTGCCGTCATAACCGAGTTGGCGCGTCTTGAGCACGGCCGGAAGCCCCACCACCTCCACAGCCTCCGTCAATTGCATCGCGCTATGGACCGGCGCGTAGGGCGCGGTCGCAATTCTCAGCGCGCTGATGAAATTTTTCTCCACGAGGCGATCCTGCGTGGTCTCCAACACCTTCGGATCGGGCAGCACTGGCTTTCGCCGGGCGAGAAACGCGGCGGTCTTTGCCGGGACGTTCTCGAATTCATAGGTGATAACGTCGACAGCACCGGCAAAACGGCCAAGCGCGGTTTCATCTTCATAGGCCCCGCACGTCCCAGCGTGCACCACCTCGAAGGCGCAGGCGTCCTTTTCGGGCGAAAAGACGTGACAACGCAAACCCAGAGGTGCAGCCGCGAGCGCAAGCATACGTGCGAGCTGGCCCCCGCCGAGAATACCGATCGTCGCCCCGGGTCTAAGCAAGGTTCAATCTTTGGGCCGCTTGGCCACGGACTTGGTCTGGCGCGCACGCCAGCCATCCAGCCGCTTGGCGATCTTTGCGTCCGATAACGCTAGCACCGCGGCCGCGAGGAGCGCGGCGTTGGTTGCGCCCGCCTTGCCGATGGCGAGTGTGCCGACGGGGACGCCGCCCGGCATCTGCATAATCGACAGGAGCGAGTCCTTGCCTTCCAGCGCATGGGTGTTCATCGGCACTCCAAAGACCGGCAGCGGTGTCATCGACGCGGCCATCCCGGGCAAGTGGGCGGCGCCGCCGGCACCGGCGATGATCACCTTGAAGCCGTTCTTGCGCGCACTGCTGGCAAAATCATAAAGCCGCTTGGGTGTGCGGTGAGCTGAGACGATGCGTGCCTCGTAACCGATTCGCAGCGCATCAAGTGCCTTGGCGGCGTACTTCATCGTGGCCCAGTCTGACTGGCTGCCCATGATGATCGCGACCGGTTTTGACGCCATTTTGCTCCCCGAAGCCGCAAATCCCCATGCGGAAGGAAGCGACGGATTATAGGTTGAGGCTCCCCACTGGCAAGACGAAAGGAGTATTCTCTCGCGCAAGGTTAAGATTCGCGAGGGATAAACGTGAGTCTGCCACAAGCCGAAGCATGTCTGCACAACGAATTTCCGCCGGCAGCTTCGCTATTGGCCGAGATCGAGCGCCTCAAGCGCGAGGTTGCGGTCGCGCGTGCACGTATCGGGGAGCTCGAGGCGCGTGTCGACATCGATCCAATGCTTGATATTCTCAACCGCCGCGGTTTCGAGCGCGAACTCAAGCGCGCGATCGCTTATGTGAAGCGCTACGGCACGCAGGCCGCGCTCATGTTTGTCGACCTCGACAGCTTCAAGGCAGTCAACGACCGCCATGGCCATGGCACGGGTGATGCATTGCTAAAGGCGGTGACGCGTGAGCTCGTCGCGCACGTACGCGCTTCTGACCTGGTCGGGCGGCTCGGCGGCGACGAATTCGGCGTGGTGATCTGGTGTGTCGGTGGGGCGGAAGCGTCGGCGAAGGCGCGCGAACTGGAAAAGATGATCGCAAGGGTCAGCGTTACATACGGCCGGGCCCAGGTGCAGGTCGGGGCCAGTGTGGGAGCGGCGCCGCTTCTTGCGAATGCCACCGCCGCCGAAATGATCGCGAACGCCGACCGGGCCATGTATGCGCGCAAAGAGGAGAGAAGGTAGGCCAGCCCGGCCAAGGCATCGTTATGCAATGATGTCGGGCGTGAGCTGATCTTCGATGCGACGGATCTTGTCGCGCAAAACGAGCTTTCTCTTCTTGAGACGCTGTACCTGAATAAGGTCGGATCCGGGTGAGGTAACCAAGGCCGTGATGGCCGCGTCGAGGTCGCGGTGTTCCTGTTGCAGGCGCGCCAGCTGCTCCCGCAACGCGCGTTCTTCTTCGTCGGTCATTGCCACCGCTGGTTTGTGCGCTTGCCGGCCATCTCGGCGAAAGCGTAGTAATTATTACGTTTTCCACAAGGGCGTTCAAGCTTGCGGAAAATCCACGCCATTTAAAGGGTTTGCGCAGGTTTGCCGTAGAATCACGGCCGGTGTACCGTCGCCCTTGTGGTGAGTCTGCGCTACACTTAAGTTCGTGGAGAGCCGCTGATTGAGGAGACATACCGCATGTCGATGCAATCGCATCTTGCGGAATTGGAAAAACGACATCAGGCGCTCGAAGAGGAAATTACCGAATGCCTGACCCATCCCTCGGTCGATGACTTGAAAATCGTGGAGCTCAAACGTCGAAAATTACAGGTGAAGGACGAGATCGAACGGCTGCGTCATAACGGAAACGCCAGCGTGAACTGACGGCTCGATCTCAGGCTCGACTTCTACTCAGCCGAACTCGGGTATATCCGAGTTCGGCTGCTGGTTTTTAAAGTAGCCCCCAGGGGAGAACGCCATGTCCGGATTTGCCACTGTGATGTCTGCGCTTGTCATCACGCTGGCCGGCATCGGCGGGGCCGCCGCCGCAGACTATCCGGCGCGCTCGGTTACGCTAGTAGTGCCCTATCCGCCAGGCGGAGGTGTCGATGCTATGGCGCGCGTGGTCGCCGCCAAATTGTCCGACGCGTTGCACCAACAGTTCATCGTCGACAATAGGTCTGGTGCGGGCGGCACCATCGGCACTCGCGCAGTCGCGCAGGCCGCGCCCGACGGCTACACCCTGTTGCTCGGACATACCGGAACGATCTCGATCAATCCCAGCCTGTACACCCACGCCGGCTATGATCCGCGCAAGGATTTCGCGCCGATCGGGCTCGTGGCGTCGATGCCGGTGGCATTGCTCGCGCATCCTTCGTTCCCGGCAAAATCGATTGCTGATTTCATCGCCATGGCCAAAAAAAATCCGGGCAAATTCAACCTTGGCACTGCGGCGGTCGGCACTGGCGGCTATATGTGTGCCGAATTGTTCAAGGCCGAGGCCGGAATCAATGTTGCGATTATCCCGTACAAGGGCACGGCTCCGGTGATGAACGACCTGCTCGGCGGGCACGTGCCGATTGCGTTTGGCGTGCTGCCGCCGGCGCTCGGCAATATCCAAGCCGGCAAACTGCGCGCGATCGCGGTCACCAGTAAGAAGCGCTACTTGCTGCTGCCGGATGTCCCGACCTTCGATGAATCAGGTATGCCCGGATTCGAAGCCGTTTTGCGCTATGGCCTGCTGGCACCAGCGGGTACGTCGAAGGAGATTGTCGACCGGCTTAGCGAGGAACTGCGTAAACTTGTCGATACCGCGGAGGTGCAAAAGCAGATTCACAACGAGGGCGGGGACCCGCTAACTTCGACGGCAGCCGAGTACGCCGCCGATATCGACAAGGAAGAGAAAAAGTGGAGTGGTCTTGTGAAAAAGCTCGGGCTCAAGATCGAGTGAAGTTATGATGCGACCGACATTACATTCATTCCCGAGCAGATCACGCGGACTGAACAAGGAACTAAATGCCGCGCTTTTCAGCGACACGCAAAGAACCACCTTGCGACGGGAGACGCCAAAGCACTGCTCGGCGCGCCGGAGACCTATGCCGCTGATGTCGACGCGGACGAAAAGCAATGGTGCGGACTGGTAAAAAAGTCGGGCTGAAGGTAGAATAGCGTGTTGCCGCCAAGCAGCGCATATTGTGCTGCTCGGATTCGCCAGGAACAAACGGTTATCATGGAGGCCGCGATGAAATTCCACACAACCGTCCGGGCCCTTATAGCTGCCGCCGCCTTTCTCGCCGCGCTTTACGTTGTGCCGGCCGCGCAGGCCTTCACCATTGAAAACCAGGGTGGTGCCGCCGGTGGCCAGGGCTTCTTGGATCTGGATAAGCCGGCGCCGCCGCCGGACCGCCAAGCGCCCGTATCTCGCTTCGGTAACGATAACGGACAGACCACGTTCAAGCAGGGCAACACGACTTTCCAGTTCGGTCAGCAGCGCTCGTTGAGCGAGCGCTACAATACGAATAACCTATTCGATCCCTACACCCGCGAAGGCCGCTGAACAAACTTCTAGCGCTTTCGATTGAGGAAAGCGGCGAGCGCCTTTTGCGCCTCGGGCGATGCTAGCCGCGTCCTAAAGCTTTCGACCTCCTCGTCAATGCGCGCAACAATCTCCTCGACGCTGCCGCGCATCAATCGGCGCGCGGCGGTCACGCTCTCGGGTGGCAAAGCTGCAATTTCGCGTGCGACAGAAAGGGCCTGCGCGTCGAGTTCCGCGCCGGGCACGACCGCGTTGATGATGCCCGCGTCTTTAGCCTCCTCGGCTGTCAAAGGCTTGCCCATCACCAAGAGCGAGAAGGCGCGTGCGTGCCCCATGAGCCGCGGCGCGATCAGGCTAGAGCCCGCCTCCGGCAGCAGCCCGAGCGAAACGAAAGGGGTCAGGAGCACGGCACTATCGCTTGCAATCACCTGATCGCAATGGAGCAGCATGGTGGTGCCGATCCCAACCGCGGCACCACTCACGGCGGCGACAAGCGGCTTCTCGCACCGCGCCAGCGCATGCAGGAACCGGACGATCTGCTCACCGAGGCCGCCGCTTCTTGCCATTGCAATGAAATCACTGAGATCGTTGCCTGCGCAGAAGACATCCGGCGCGCCCGCAATGACCAGGCACTTCACGCCATCGGCCTTGCCCGCATCCTCTATTGCTGCCGCCATCGCCTGATACATGGCGAGCGTGAGCGCGTTCTTCTTTTCCGGCCGGTTCATCCGGATTCTGTGCACCGGGCCTTCGTTGCTGATGAAGATATCAGGCATTGATCTTTCCTAAGCGCGTCAGAAATATTTAGTTCCGGGCAGAATCAACCACCAGGTCATGCATATCGCTAAATCAGGACCATCGAGAGGGCAAAGAGTTATTATAGTACGATCTTCGGACAATCCGCTGATGAGATCTGAACGTCATCCATGACTTCAACAACCATCCTGTTTGCCGGAGAAAGTAAAATCAAGGCGGGCAGGTGGGCGATGCCGTCGGCACGGTGCGCAATACCCTGTACTGCGCAATACCCTGTACGAGGGCAAGCGGATAAGAGAATGCTCGCGATGTCCGAAGCATTCTTTCGATGCATTTGGGAGGTGGTTCGGCCCGCTGCGTCGAAAACGCTAGATCGCCTTAGCCATTTCACGCAGCTTGAATTTCTGAATCTTGCCAGTGCTGGTCTTCGGAATTTCCGCGAAAACCAGGTACCGCGGGCATTTGTAGGAGGCCAGGTGCTCACGGCACCATTGCATCAGCTCGTCGGTGCCTGCCGTTGCGCCCGGCTTCAACTCGACGAAGGCGCAGGGCGTCTCGCCCCACTTGTCGTCGGGTTTCGCAACCACCGCGGCGGCGGCAACGGCGGGATGCTTGTAGAGCGCATCTTCCACCTCGATCGATGAAATATTCTCGCCGCCGGAAATGATGATGTCCTTGGAACGATCCTTGAGCTGGATGTAGCCGTCCGGGTGCACGACTCCGAGGTCACCGGTGTGAAACCAGCCGCCGGCGAAGCACTTCTCGGTCGATGATTTGTTCTTGAGATAGCCCTTCATCACGACGTTGCCGCGCATCATCACTTCCCCCAGCATCTCGCCGTCGCGCGCAACAGGCGTCATTACCTCAGGGTCGAGCACATCGAGTGCCTCCAGTGCGCCGTAGCGAACACCCTGTCGCGCCTTCTTCGCTGCCTGCTCGGCGGGAGCAAGCGCGTTCCAGTCGACATGCCAGTCGTTGACGACGGCCGGCCCGTAGGATTCGGTCAGCCCGTAAAGATGGGTGACGTTGAATCCCGCCTCTTTCATCGCGGCGAGCACCGCCTCGGGAGGCGGTGCCGCGGCAGTAAAGAACTCAACCACATGCGGCAGCGGCTTCTTCTCGTTTGCCGGCGCGTTGAGCAGCGTCGCCATTACGATCGGCGCGCCGCACAAGTGAGTTACCTTATGCGTAACGATTGCGTCGTACATCGCTGGTGCGCGCACCGCGCGCAGACACACATGCGTGCCGGCCACAACCGAGATCGACCACGGGAAGCACCAGCCGTTGCAGTGGAACATCGGCAACGTCCACAGGTAAACAGGGTGCTTGGCCATGGAACAAGTGACGACGTTGCCGATCGCAAGCAGGTGCGCGCCGCGATGGTGATAAACCACGCCCTTGGGATCGCCGGTTGTGCCCGAGGTATAGTTGAGCGTAATCGCATCCCATTCATCGTACGGCATTTTCCAGGCGTAGTCGGGGTCGCCCTGTGCGATGAAGTCTTCGTATTCGGTTGTCCCGAGCCGCTCACCTGCGCCAGTGTATTCCGGATCATCGTAGTCGATCACCAGCGGCTTCACTTTGCAGAGGCCGAGTGCCCCTTTCATGACCTTAGAGTATTCGCGGTCGGTGATCACCACCTTGGCGTCAGCGTGATCGAGCGAGAAGGCAATGATCGGCGCGTCGAGCCTTGTGTTGAGAGTGTTGAGCACGGCTTGGCACATCGGCACGCCGTAATGGCACTCCAGCATGGCCGGCGTGTTGGCAAGGAGAACCGAGACGGTGTCGCCGCGCTTAATCCCGCGATTCGAGAGCGCCGAGGCCAGCCGCCGCGCGCGCGCATAGAATTCAGCGTAACTGCGGCCCATCGGCCCGTAGATGATGGCAGTGTG
>DATFXJ010000038.1:0-24723 GCA_035315965.1 Pseudolabrys sp. | reverse complement strand
ACTAGAATGCCCCGGCCTTGAGCGGGTTTTTGCTAAGTGGAGCGCGCTCGTTTATCCGCTTTTGGCCCTTAGCGGATATTTCAAGTAAGTGAGCAAATGTCCGCTTAGGGTCAGAAGTGGACATTCGATCGAACTCGTATTTCAAGGCTGCATCTCCCGATATAATCCGCGCCTAAGCCAACCATCGGGGCTCGCAATGTACGGCGCTACGATCGGAGCTCACCGTTACAAATTTCGTGATCTTGCGAATTTGCTGGCGAAGGCATCGCCGTTCCGCAGCGGCGATCAACTGGCGGGCCTTTCCGCAGATTCGGACGAAGAGCGTATCGCCGCACAACATGTGCTCGCTGATTTGCCGTTGGCCGCGTTCCTTCATGAGCACGTTGTTCCCTATGAGACGTGCGAGGTAACGCGCCTCATCGTCGACAAGCACGACAAGACGGCCTTCGCGCCAATTGCGTATCTAACCGTTGGCGCTTTCCGCGACTGGCTCTTGTCGGACGAGGCGACCACTTCGGCATTGGCCGCATTGGCGCCCGGGGTGACGCCGGAGATGGCGGCCGCGGTCAGCAAAATCAGCCGCCTGCAGGACTTGATGGTAATTGCTGCAAAATGCTCTGTGATAACCCGGTTCCGCAACACGGTAGGCCTGCCCGGCCGTCTGTCGGTGCGACTACAGCCCAACCACCCGACCGATGACGCACGCGGCATCGCGGCCAGCATCCTCGATGGTTTGCTGCTCGGCTCAGGGGACGCCGTCATTGGTGTTAATCCAGCGACCGATAGCCCTGAGCGCGCGCACGCGTTGTTATCCATGCTCGACGAAATTAGGATCAAGCTCGAAATCCCGACGCAATGCTGCGTGCTGGCGCACGTAACGACGACGCTGGATCTAATCCGCAAGGGCTCGCCAATCGATCTCGTCTTTCAATCAATCGCTGGCACTGAAGCGGCCAACAAGAGTTTCGGTATCAATCTCGCTCTCCTGGCAGAGGCTCGCGACGCTGCTCTATCGCTTCGCCGTGGCACGATCGGAAGCAACGTGATGTATTTCGAGACCGGCCAAGGCAGCGCACTTTCAGCCAACGCGCATCAAGGGGTCGACCAGCAGACGCTCGAGGCCCGCGCTTATGCGGTTGCGCGCCAATTCAAGCCGCTATTGGTCAACACGGTCGTCGGCTTCATCGGGCCTGAATACCTGTTCAACGGCAAGCAAATCACACGCGCCGGATTGGAGGACCATTTCTGTGGCAAGCTTATGGGCGTGCCGATGGGCGTCGACGTCTGTTACACCAACCATGCGGAGGCCGACCCGGACGATGCAGACACGCTGCTGGCGCTGTTGGTCGCGAGCGGCGTAAATTTTGTGATGGGCGTTCCGGGCTCCGACGACGTCATGCTGGGCTACCAGAGCACCTCGTTCCATGATGCGCTCGCCATGCGTGATCTGCTGGGCCGTCGTCCGGCGCCGGAATTCGAGACATGGCTGGAGCGGCACGGCCTAATGGATGCCGCGAACCGAATCCGCCCGCGCAGCATGCCCAGCCGCTTTCGCGCGCTGCTTTCGGCTTGAACTCATGAAAGACGACCGCGATGCACCCGCACCTTTCGACCGTAGGCTGCAACATGCGCCGGATGATGACAGGCTGTGGGTCGAGTTGCGCCGGCTGACGCCCGCACGCATCGGGCTCAGAAGGACCGGCGCATCGCTTGCGACAGGACCGCTGCTCGAATTGCAGCTCGCCCATGCTCGCGCCCGTGATGCGGTGCACGAACCGCTCGACGAGCCGCGCCTGATTGCCGGACTCGCGGGCCTAGGACTTCCGGTCCTTTCAGTCGCGAGCGAGTCCAAAGATCGACAACAGTATCTGATGCGACCGGACGTCGGACGCCGCCTCGCGTCGAATGCCGAGACGACGCTTGCGCAGCATGCGAAAGGTATTGATTATGACGTCGCGCTCGTCGTTACCGACGGCCTATCTGCACGCGCTATACAGGCGCACGCCGGGCCGGTCCTGGCTGGCGTGGTGCCAGCATTGCGCGCTCAACGCTGGGAGATCGCGCCGGTGGTCGTCGTACGCCAAGGACGCGTTGCGATCGGCGATGCTATTGCCAACTCGCTGCGTGCGAATTGCGTAGTCGTTCTCATCGGCGAGCGCCCGGGTTTATCGGCTCCCGACAGCATGGGAGCGTACCTGACCTGGCAGCCCGGCCCGCAGACGACGGATGCGGACCGCAACTGCATCTCCAACATCCGACCCGAGGGTGTTGGATACGCCAACGCGGCCTTCAAACTCGCGTATTTGATGCGCGAAATGCGTTACCGCCGCCTCTCGGGCGTGCAACTCAAAGATGATTCGGATCGGCTGTTGATCGGACGATAGTGACAGGGGTCGGCCTGAACCGGGCGCCGTGCGGACATCAGCGGCTTGGAGGGGCGGTTCTATTGACAAGCGCTGCGCCTGTGATGGCAGCACGGTACCTTTGAATCTGGTCCAGCGCTTTTAGTTTCGACGGTAATAACCACTGGTCTTTCCATGCTCACATTTGCGTCTCGCTGCGCTCACATTTGCGTCTCGCTGCACTCACATTTGTGATGTCAATGTGGCCGGGCATAGCCATCAATCATTGCCTTCCAACAAATGCGAGTGAATTCCGAGGAAGGGAATTGCATGAGAATACTTCTCATTGGTGCTCTGTTTGCAACTTCGATTGGCTGCAGCTGCCCTATCCCGCCGCAGGCGATGCCGAAAGCGTGTACCTCAAAGGGATGTTTCTACCGATCCGCAGTCAGTTCGCCGAATGAATTAAAGCCAGCCTCTTTCAAGCCCGATCCTGGTCAGTCCGCAAAGAAAGCACCCATCGCAACGAAAATGGATGTTCCGGCATCCGCTCAGCGCTCTGGGGTCTCCGATCCTGTCCTAAACAAAGCAACGACCGCGGTCGCAGCTAAAATGGAGAACCCATCATCTATCGAATTCGCGGACATGAAGCGGGCCATGAGAAAAGATACATTCGGGCAACCGATCGACACCATTTGTGGGCACGTTAAAGGGAAAAAGGCATCGGGCGAAGAAACGGAAGAGAGGCCGTTTCTATACGTTGCAAAGGAAAATAAGGCCTTTGTCGACGATGGCAATCCAGATTCAGTGGCAGCTACCGCGTATCGCGCGATCTGCACGAGCCCGGAATTGCGCGGACAGGATTCTCGTCAACAACCAAACCATGAATGATTTCTTTGCAACATTGGCAGTTGTTGCCCCCGATGAATCAATGGTACTGCAAATCTGCTCGTCATCGCCGACGAGCTGTTCCAAGCCGCGGAAGCAACATGAGGCGGCGCGAGTTCATTACGCTTCTGGGCGGCGCGGCGGTAGCACGGCCACTCGCGTTCTACGCGCAGCAGTCCGAAGAGGAGCGCTCTTTCAATAGGAGGTCATCAATGCCCTCCAATGGCCTCGTGTTAGCGCAAAGCCGATTTTCGGCGCGGCGAAACGAAATTCTCCTCAAGCCGCCCTATTTTTCTGCTGCTTGATAAAGGCCTCGGCGCGTTTCGCCAGTTCTGTCGGCGCAACATCTTCTTTATGGGTTGCAATGAACCAGCTGTTTCCAAACGGATCCTTTACGCCGCCGCTGCGGTCACCGTAGAACATATCCGCTGGTTCCATAATTTTTGTGCCACCGGCCTTGACCGCCTGTTGAAAAACTCTGTCGACGTTCGGAACGTATAAATAAAGCGTGGACGCGGTGGCCTTAGCCATTTCGCTCTCATCGGAGATCATGACCCGAGAATCGCCGATAGTGACCTCCGCGTGCATGATTGTCCCATCTGGCCGTTTAAGGGGCTCGTGCGATATTTGTGCGCTGAAGGCTTGTTTGAGGAAGTCGATCGCTTTCGTCGCGCCGCGCACGGTGAGATAAGGCGTCACAGAGTGATAGCCATCAGGAATGGGTTTCGCCGTCATGTCCGACTCCTTGCATTTTTTTTGAGAACGCAAAGAGTCAAACGGAACTTAGCCTTTTGTTTGCCGCTGAGATGAAGTTGCTATGACTATTTTCAAACCGTACTGATTTATCTCAGCTTGGTCGGCAAGGTGGAAAAGCCGGTGCATGTCGCATCGTATCGCAAAAGATCGGCCTGGGTTCGATCGTGAGGCGCTCGCTGCGAGCGGAACGAAAAATGGATCCCAGGTATCGGGGGAATAGCGAACATCGTCAGACACGCCGCTGACGCGGCATATCGATGGGCAGATACTCGACCCCAGATCGCTGAATTGGCTGCGGATAGAGGCTCATTAGCCTCATTACCTCAGGCGGCATACCTACTTTGACGGGGAGACCCAGCGCCCGGGCCTCACTTGCGATGAGCGCGTAGTCATGTGTCCAATGTCCGCCGGCAAGCTTTGCGGCAAGAGCTTCCGCTGCGGAGCGTTCCATCCGTGGCGTCAACAGCTCTACTGCCCCTTGCTTGACCTGGACGAGAGCCTTCTCCGCCATATCAGCGAGAACCAGCGTTAGGTCGAAGACGCCTTCAATGGGCTTCGAGTCACGAGCTTTGACAATGCTCGCGGCCGGCAGTCCAGCAATTTGCGGATCAATTGGCCCGAGCACCGAGAACTCGCCCAGCACGATCTCGTCAGCAGCGAGTGCAATCAGCGTTCCGCCAGACATGGCATAGACCGGAACATAGACGGTGACTTTGGCCTTATGTGCTTCCACAGCGCGGGCGATCTGCATCGCCGCCAGAACAAGGCCGCCGGGCGTGTGGATCACAAAATCGATTGGCATGTCCTCTGGCGTATCCTTGATCGCCGCAATTATTGTCTGGGCATCTTCCAGATCGATGTGCCGGGAAACGGCAAAGCCGAAAAGGCTGCGCTTCTCCTGACGATGGATCATCGTGATAACACGCGTCCCGTGCAATTTTTCAATTGCGCGGATCGCTTGTGCGCGTCGCACCACATACCATCGTGCCGCGAGCAGAGGCTGCAACACCATGATTACGATAAAGATCCAAAAAAGGGACGATAAATCGAATGACATGACTAGCGTCTATGTTTTGGCAGATGGCATTTCGATGAAAACAACAACGGCCGCAGGTGTCTGCCATCCATCACCCGACGGCTAGACCATCGATTGGCACAAGCGTAGCATCAACCTGGCTTTGAGGGCGAGGCGGCTTTGGTGGCGGAGGCAAAGATCGTTGAGCCGCCTTCTCGGTTTGCGCGAAATTTGACGAATTTAATGCATAACACGCTTCGTCGCCGCTGGACGTGTGCACAAGGGGTGACTCGTTTCGAGATAAGCTTGTGCCGCAAAGAGCAGACATCAATAGGCGAGAATTGCTAAGGCCCTTATGAGGGTCTCATTTGCGGATATGTACAACGTTTAAGCGGTTCTCTGTCGACCAACGCCAGCTTGCCCCGCTGCGACACGGTGAATCGGCAAGTAAATGGCGGTCTGCCGTTATGTTTTGGGGAGTTGGCATGAACCGCGTCATAATTGGAACAGTCGCTTTTCTTTGCGCGCTAGCAGCCTTCGACATGGCTCTGGCGCAAACATTTACGCCACCTGCGGAGTTTAGACACGACACGTCGTTGGTCGATGGTTGGCGTTTCATCAAAAGGGATATGGACGGCGCAGAACAGGAAAGCTTTGACGACCAAAGCTGGGACGTCATTTCTATCCCTCACACCTGGAACGCCCAAGATGGCCAGGACGGCGGCAATGACTATTATCGCGGGCCCGCCTTCTACCGCCGGCATTTCTCCATCGATGCCAGAGAAACGGGCCGCCAATTGTTTATTCACTTCAATGGCGTCAGCGCGGTAGCGGAGGTCTGGGTGAACGGCGTTTACCTGGGTCAGCATCGCGGGGGCTTCGGGATGTTCCGGTTCGAAATGACCTCCGCGGTTCGCGTTGGTGGAAACAACGTTCTTGCGGTGCGCGTGAATAATACTCCGGCTTCCGATGTCGCGCCTCTCACGGCCGATTTTACTTTTTTCGGCGGAATCTATCGCGGAGTGCATGTTCTCACAGTTGACCCGGTGCACGTGGTGATGGGGAATTTCGCGACACCTGGCATCTTTTTTACGACAAGCAACGTCACCGCCACATCAGCGACGCTCGCGCTTCGTGGCGATGTCTACAACGGCGATACATCCGCCCGAGACATCGAAGTTCAAACGACCATCGTCGGCGTCGACCAAAGTGTCTTGACGGTTCTCAATACCGTCGTCCACGCCGCAGCCCAGTCGTCCGTTCCGGTCAGTGTCCAAACTAGGGTCGCCAATCCGCATTTGTGGCAAGGCCGCGATGATCCGTACGTCTACACGACATATACGGTTGTTTCGACGGGCGGCCAAGCGCGCGACATGATCGTTCAGCCACTCGGTTTCCGATCAGTCCGAGTCGATGCGGACCAGGGCTTTTTTCTGAACGAGATTTATCTCGACCTCCATGGCGTCAGCCTCCATCAAGACTTGCTTGATCACGGTTGGGCTACGTCGTGGCATGATGATGACCGCAACTTCAGCCTCATCTCGGAGATCGGCGCAACCGCTGTCCGATTGGCCCATTACCAACACAACCAACATGTTTACGATCTTACCGACAAGCTCGGACTCGTCGTTTGGGCGGAGATTCCAAACATCGATTCCGTGAGCGCGACTCCGGAATACCTGGCTACGACTCAGAATCAACTGCTAGAGCTCATTCGTCAAAACTATAATCATCCTTCGATTGTCTTCTGGAGCGTAGCGAATGAGTTGGGAAGTGGCGCTGGCCCGGACCCGACCCAGACGGTCCAGGCACTGAACACCTTGGCCAGGGCCGAGGATCCCAGTCGGCTCACCACCCTCGCAACTGGCAGCGGAATCGATGGCGTGGCACTTCGAAGTAGGACCGATGTAATCGGATACAACATATATCTCGGGTGGTACGGAGGCAGTCTGTCCGATATTTCTGATTACATCGACAAGCTGCACCAATCGCTCCAGGGCAGGCCATTGTGCGTCAGCGAGTACGGTGCTGGGGCAAGCGTGCGACAGCATCAGTCGCCGCCTTCTCAGCCACGACCAAGTGGCCCGTTCCATCCGGAGGAGTGGCAGTCGCTATTCCATGAGACGTATTGGAAGGCGATGAAAACTCGCAGATACCTGTGGGGTAAGTTCGTTTGGAACATGTTTGATTTCGCCAGCGACGGTCGCAATGAGGGCGACACGCCGGGCCGGAACGACAAGGGACTTGTGACGTACGATCGCGCGACGCGCAAGGATGCTTTTTACTGGTATAAGACGAATTGGTCGAGTCAGCCGACTGTCTACATCACCCAGCGGCGCTACAATCCCCGCCCCAGCGGCAATTTCACTGTACGCGTCTATTCCAGCTTGCCTCAAATCGAGTTGAAAGTGAACGGAGCCTCGCAAGGCGTCCAGATCAGCAACGAGCACATCTTTTCTTTCAACATCACGCTTCCCCCGGGGGTGACGATTTTCGTCGAGGCCTGCGGCAACACCTCGTCCGGTAACGTATGCGATTTCGTCAGTTGGACCGCCCTTTAACATTCTCGGGAAGCGCGAGAGCGGACGGCGAAGCTGGAAGCGGCTGTCCTCCAGGCGGACCTTCTGCCTTCGCTTAATGTCCGTTTAGCGGCTATTCCAACCGCGCGCAGGCGGCCGCCATCGCCGAGGTTGATCTGGAGGTTTAGCGTTCCTACCGACATTTTAGGCGCTTGCTTAGTCCAATTTCTGCTGAATGACGCGCGCTAGGGCAAATAGCCGGCGCTCGATTGTAGACGGAACCTCGCATACGTAGCCGATTGTGTGCCGGCGCTCGTCAAAAACACGGGTATCCCAGGCAATCTGATCCGCAAGCTTGTCGACCGCCGCTGCGTTTTGATTGGGTGCATCCTGCTGCGCCCGCAAATCCGCTAATTCAGCGGTGATTTTCTCGCGCAATTGCTGCTGTCGCTGGGAGAACCGTTTAATTCCGGCCATAACGTCATCGCGTTCGCGATTCAGCGCAGCGAAAAGCCCAGCGAACAACAGCTTTGCTTTGTGTTGTTTCTCGACACTCGTTCCGACAATGAAGTCGGCGGCGTCTTTTTCCGCATCCGGTAGGGGAGTGCGCCGTCCTACCAGATGAAGCACCAGATCATGAATCCTCTGGTCTTTCATCCAGGCATCGCCGACGTCATCGATCGCCGGACCCGTCCAGAACGCTGCAACCGAAAGCTTGGGTACCACGATCTGGGGACAGGGCCAATCTGGATAACGCTCATCCATGGCACTCGCTGTGTCTGGTAAGGCGAGGGCGGCCAAAATCGTGATGATAACGGGTTTCATGCTGCAGCCGCGGCTTCGCCCCGGCGTGCCAGGAACCCGCGCGATGGATCGTAGGCGAGAATGGCGCCAAGGATGAAGAGGACGGTGCACCCGCCCACGACGGCAAGCGATAGCCAGTTCACCTGCGCATAGAGGGCAAAGCGAATCAACTCGACTGCATGCGTGAAAGGATTGAACTCGCAAATATAGTAGAGGAGCGGACTGCCCTCGCGCACTTGCCAGAGCGGATAAAGTGCAGACGAGGCAAAGAACAACGGAAAGATCACGAAATTCATGACGCCTGCAAAGTTCTCAAGCTGCTTGATCGCCGAGGAGATCAGCATACCAAGCGCTCCCAGCATAAGGCCGCAGACCACCAGTGCGGGCAGCACCAGCAGATAGCCAACAGGCGGCGGCCCGATCTCCCAGAACCGCGCGATTAGCAGGAATGCATATACCTGCAATAACGAAACGGCAGTTCCAGCGATCAGCTTCGAGGAAAGAAGATACCAGCGCGGAAATGGACTTACCAACAACGTACGCATGTTGCCCATCTCACGGTCGTACACCATCGAGAGCGATGACTGCATACCGTTGAATAGCTGAATCATCGCAATCAAACCGGGGGTAATGTACTCAGCGTAAAGGATATAAGTCTGATAGGGAGGAATGATGGACACGCCGAGTACTTGTCGGAAACCAGCAGCGAAAATGAATAGCCAGACGAGTGGGCGAACCAACGCTGAGATGAAGCGTTCGCGCTGATGCAAAAACCTGAGGCTCTCGCGCCAAACGATGCCCTTCAGGCAAATCGCGAATTGGCCTGGCGAAAAGCCGCTGTGCGGAGAGACTACAGAGATGGCCCTCTGCCTGTCGCTGATGGTGCTGTTCATTCTGTATCGCCGCTCAAATGCTCGCTGCGGGTCAACCGAGCAAAGGCATCGCGAACATTCGTGGCTCCGCAATCGTCGACAACGCGCGACAGGGGGCCGTCGGACAAAACCTGGCCTTGGTGCAACACGATCAAGTGATCATTGTCAGCAACTTCGTCAATCAGGTGCGTCGCCCACAACACGGCAATGCCGTCCGTGGCTATCAATTGTCGCACGTAGCGCAGGATATCGGCGCGCGAATTGATGTCGAGGCCAACGGTTGGTTCGTCAAGGACCAGAAGGCGGGGCCGATGCAACAACGCACGGGCAATCTCGACTCGCCGCATCTGTCCTCCCGAGAGGTTGCGCACCTTGTCGTGGGCACGGTCTTTGAGCGCGATCCGTGCCAACACTTCATCGGCGCGCGTCTGTGCCTCGCGCCTGCGAATTCCATGCAAGGCCGCATGATACAACAGGTTTTGCATAACCGAGAGATCCAGATCGAGCGTGCGGGACTGGAACACAACGCCGAGAATGCGCAGTGCCTCCCCAGAGGCGCGCCTCACATCGTGGTCAAAGATCCTGATGCGTCCACTCTGTGTGGCGTACAGTCGAGTGATCAGGGCAAAGAGTGTGCTCTTGCCAGCGCCGTTGAGGCCGAGCAGTACGGCAAAGGTTGCCGGCTCGACAGCGAATGTCACACTGTCGAGCGCTTGCCGTGCGCCATAGGCGTGACTGACCGCTTCAACCGAAAGCGTTGGTGTTATCATGCCATGCAACCATCCGATTTCGGTCTGTTTTTCAGTGCTTGGTGATTGTTATGCCCCACGGCAACTCGCCTACCTGGATAGACTTGATCACTTTCAGGCTGGCTACATCGATGACCGAGACGTCGTTGGAAAGGCCATTGGTCGTCAGCAGATACTTTTCGTCGGGCGTGAATGACATGTGCCAAACGCGCTGACCCACGAGAAGATACTTCTTCACCTCGTGAGTCGTCCCATCGATCACGGCAACTCGGTTGGCCGGCCCGAGGGCAACAAAGCCCGTCTTGCCGTCTTTTTTAATGCTAATACCTACGGGCTGAATGGCCTCGCTGCGCAGGCCGGGGATAGCAAAGCCGATCTTCTTGGTTACTTCGCGTTTGATCGGATCGATGACGCTGACGGTGCCACCGACTTCGGACGAAACCCAGAGCTCCGACGCGTCGCTTTTAAACGCCGCGAAACGCGGGCGAGAATCCACCAACACGTTGGCAATGATCTTGCGTGCGTCGGTGTCAATGAAATGCGCCATGTTTGTAGTCTCTGAGGTGTTGACGAGGATTTTACCGTCAGGGCTAATTCCCATTCCTTCCGGTTCGACGCCAACCTGAACCTCGCCAAGCACTACTCGCCTCTCGATGTCGATCACCGTGACCGTGTTGTTGTTCTCGTTCGCCACGTAGAGAAGGGCGCCGTTTGGGCTTAGAGTGAACAACTCAGGGTCGGGGCCGGATGGAAGATTGGCAGTTACCTCTCCGGTTTTGGTGTCGACGACCTGGATCGTGTCGTCATCACCCACCGCCACCAGACAATGCTTGTCGTCCTTCGTCAGCTCGATGCCGCGCGGTCGCTGACCAACCTTGATGGTCCGAACGGTTTCCATCTTGTCGGTGTCCACCACGCTAATGGTATTGCTCTTCTCGTTCGAAACATAGGCGGTGAATGCGCTCGCAGGGCATACAAGACCGATAACAATTCCAAAGGTCAGCACACGAACGCGCTGTTTGCTCTTCGCTAATTCGGCGAATAATTTCAAGCCTATCATTGCAGTTTGCATTGGGTCTCGGGACGGTCATAGCCGAGGGTATCAAGTTCCGAGAACTGGTGCAGGAAACCCGACTGCGGCGAGATAGAGACGATGGTCCGGCTGTCGGTGAGCAGAATGGGCTGACGCAATTGCAGGTCCCAGTCGCGCAGTGTCAGCTTTTGGCCTTTGAAGGCACCGAGCGCAAGTCTTGGCCCCTTGAGAAAATCGAGGAGCACGCTGGGATCGGCCGAATTCTGGCGTGAGGCGGCTTCGCCGATCATACGGACCGCCGTCCAAGCCTGCATATCGAGCGCGGTCATCAATCGCTTGTACTGCTCGGTGAATCGATTTTGCATTTGAATTCCGCCCCACAAGTTGTTCGATGCGTCCCAACTCGTGGGTACAAGTCCAGCGGAACCGGCAACGGGACGCGGGTCCCATGTACGGTAAGGCAAGTTGTTTGCGAAAACTTCGCTCTCGTCCGCCACCACCAGGACATCGTAGGTCGGCACTCCCTGGGTGAAGACAGGGACCTGCTGCTGAATTTGCACGACGCCGCTGTCGGTATGTCGTGCGCCTCCAGTGTCCTTGAAAACGCGCTCTTGGACAATTTTGGCACCGAAACGATTGGCCGCTCGCGTCAGCGCCGCGGCGAAAAGTCTATCGCGCTCATGCGATCCTACTACCAGAAACCAGCGCACCCATTTCTTCCACACCAGGTATTGTGCAAGCCCATCCGCCAGCATAGCCCGCGACGGTGCAGTGTGGATTAGGTTATCGCGGCAGTCCTTCTGCCGTAGTCGATCATCGGTCGCACCGACGTTAAAAAACAATATGCGATCCGCTTTCCCGGCATCGGTAGCGTTAAGCAGGTCGTCAGCCGGAAGATCTGCTAAGATGAGCGAAGCGCCCTGGTTTGCGAGTTGATGTACGGCCGCCGCAGGATCGTCACCAGTCTTCAAATGCATGTCGATCAGCAAATAGCGCTGATTAAGAAATCGACCTGTCGTATTATTGTCCGTGACCGCCATTTGGGCGCCGGCGAGTCCGTTATCGGGTGAAGGCATCTGCACGAGCGAAATCGTTTCTTGTTGTTGCGGCCGACGCAAATAGCCAATCTTGATTTCGAGCGGGTCTTCAGCTTGAGCCGCAGCCGTAAGCTCAAATAGGATAGCCAGGACGAGTACTACAAACCGGCTCAAGGCGGTCTTCCCGATTAGGTTCGCCCCTGATTTCGCTTACTTTCGCGATCAGACTGCCATTCCTTGTTCAATTCAAGGTCGATATTGCCTAAGCTATTAGCAAAACTTTCCGGGACACAGCAGATCGTTCAACTCACAGGTGCGGAAGCTGGGCGGGAGCGCTGAATGACTATGTTACTGGCAAGCGTCACAGGAGGCCGGGAAGCCGAACTGGCGATCACCCATGGCGCCGATATTATCGACCTGAAAGATCCCGCCAAAGGTGCGCTTGGCGCGCTCGAGCCTTCTGTCGTGCGTGACGCAGTCGGGGCTATCGCCGGGCGGCGCCCCGCGAGCGCTGTCATAGGCGATTTGCCCATGAAACCCGACGTCATCACTGCCGCAGTTGAAACGATGGCAGCGACTGGCGTCGACTACGTCAAGGTTGGCCTCTTCGCGGGCCCTCAGCGCGCGGATTGTGTTCGCGCACTCGCTGGACCTGCGCGGCGAACCAAAATCGTCGGCGTTATGTTTATTGATTGCGAACCGGATAACGAACTAATCGGTCTCATGGCCGAGTCCGGGTTTGCCGGGGCCATGATGGACACGGCCCTCAAGAATGGCAGACGGTTGCTTGATCATGCAGACCCCGCAACCCTTGGGGAGTTCGTGCGCGGCTGCCGTTCGTATGGGCTGCTGACAGGACTTGCGGGATCGCTGGAGGCAGCAGATGTTCCACGGATGTTGCTGCTCGCTCCCGACTATCTTGGCTTCAGGAGTGCGCTGTGTAACCGCCACGACCGCCGCGCAGGATTGGACCCCGCTGCGCTGAGCCTAATACGCGGACTAATCCCTAACGATCCACGCGACGCTGAGGATAAGCGCTCGAAGCAGGCGAAGGTCGATTATTGGCTGCTGGCGGCGCGCGGCTATTCCGGTGAACCCAAAGATGGCACAGCGATGGATCGGGTTTTGGTGCACGATTTCGAAATGCCTGTGCGGATCGGAGTATATGAAAGCGAACGCAAAATGCCGCAGCGCGTGCGCTTCAACGTGAATGCGGAAGTCGCTCGCGCAGCCCAGCCGGCGCAGGACCTGCGTGACGTGCTTTCTTATGACGTTATTACTGACGGCATTCGCCTGATTGTGGCTGAAGGTCATATTCCGCTGATCGAGACGCTGGCCGAGCGGATCGCCGCTTTCGTGCTCGATCACCCTCTGGTCCAGCGCGTCACCGTCAAGGTGGAGAAAGTCCAGGTCGGCTCTGGCCGGGTGGGTGTCGAAATCATTCGGCAACGGGCAGCGACCGTAGCAAAGGTCTATCATTTATTCCCCTCGGTGGCTGGCAAAGGCGGGCCGGCCGACTAGATGCGCGACAATTACATCATCGTGGTCAAGCTCGGCGGCAGCTTCGCCGGGTCCCGACACCTCGCCGGCTGGGTCGACGTCCTGGCAAACTGCGGAGGCCGCAAAGTCGTTGTACCTGGCGGCGGCCCCTTCGCCGACGCCGTGCGGGACGCGCAGGCAAAAATTGGCTTCAGCGATGCGGTTGCTCATCACCTGTCTCTACTCGCGATGGAACAGTTCGGGCGGGCGCTGACGAGCCTGAACCGAAACTTCTGTATTGCGGATTCTACGGCAGCGGTCCGACGTATTCTCCGCGCGGGCGATGTGGCGATCTGGTCGCCTACCAGGATGGTGTTGCGTAGGCCCGAAATCGCCCCAAGTTGGGACGTCACGTCGGACAGTCTAGCGGCCTGGCTGGCCGGCCATATCGGTGCCAACCAGATTGTATTGGTCAAGCATGGCGGACCGTTTGAATGTCCGGTGCGGGCGGTCGATTTGGTGGCGCGCGGCATTGTTGACCGAGCGTTCCCACGTTTTTTGGCCGCCAGCGGCGCGTCGGCCTCGATCGTGGCCGCGAAGGCTTATGCGTCAGTGCAAAGGGCTATTAGCAGACACAGCACGCTGGGCACTCCCATCGACTTGCATCAAGGGGGCACGAAGCGCTTACTTCCGCCATTATGGCCAACGTCAAAAAGCCGCGCTGGGGATGGGCGCTGACAGGGTCGGGACATTTCTTCAAGGAATGTCTTGCCATTGTGCGTGAACTTAACGACGTCGACCTCTTCGTCAGCCGCGCTGCGGCCGAGGTCATTCGTATGTACCGGCAGGATTTTGATTTTCCGAAATCGATGCGCATCTTTCGCGACACCACGGCCAGTGCGGCGCCAGTCGGCGCCTTTTATTACGGTGCATATCACACACTAGTGCTGGCACCGGCGACCTCGAACACGGTTGCCAAATGCGTATATGGAATTTCGGATACGTTGGCGACGAACGTGTTTGCGCAAGCCGGTAAGTGTCGGGTATTTTCTATCGTCTTTGCCTGCGACACCGCGCCCGAACTTGAGACCGAAGCGCCCAAGGGTCTGGTGAAGGTCTACCCACGTCAAATCGACCTCGACAATACCGCGCGGCTGAAATCTTTCAAAGGCGTGGCAGTTGTAGAATCCCTGGCAGAGCTTGGCAATGAGCTTTCCCGGCGCAAGCGCGAACTCACATGACCGAACACATCGCCTTCCTCACCGGCCATCTGGCCCAACCGCGATTGGAGAAAGTCTTGGTCAGTATGAACGACCCGGGCTTCGCTTGGTCAGTAATCAATGTCGGGGTTAAGGTCGCGGCCCTGATGACGGGAGCGATCATTGAGCGCCGCGTGCCGCGCCCACTGAATGCAAGTCGCGTGTTGGTGCCCGGCCGATGCCGTGCGGACCTCGATCATCTGAGCGCCGAGTTCGGCGTTCCTTTCGAGCGGGGCCCGGATGAACTGAAAGATCTACCCTCCTATTTCGGTAGGGGCGGGCGTGACCTCGACCTATCCCGCTACGACATCCGTATATTTGCCGAAATCGTTGATGCATCGATGCTCGGCATCGACGCTATATTGAGCCGTGCGCGTTCGATGCGTGCGGCCGGCGCCGATGTGATAGACCTCGGCTGCCTGCCGGACACGCCGTTTCCTCATCTACAGGACGCGGTGCGTGCTCTGCGCGCTGAGAATTTTGCGGTCAGTGTCGATTCGGCACAAAGCGATGAACTACGCGCTGGCGGATTGGCAGGCGCGCAGTTCCTCCTTAGTCTCAATGAGACAACGCTTGATCTCGCCGCTGAAACCGGGACCACGCCAGTGCTGGTGGCGGCGCGCCATGGTGACCTCAATTCGCTCCTGCGGGCGGCGGAGACCGCCGCCGAACGCGGCATCAGCGCGATCCTCGATCCGATCCTCGACCCCATTCATTTCGGCTTCATGGAGTCGCTTGCGCGTTACGCTGAGCTGCGGCGGCTGCTGCCTGAGGCGGAAATCCTTATGGGCACCGGCAATCTTACCGAACTAACGGATGCAGATAGCGGCGGCGTTACTGCCGTGTTGCTAGGCATTTGCTCCGAACTCGCTATCCGTAACGTGCTCGTGGTGCAGGTAAGCCCGCATACGCGCCGCACACTCCAAGAGCACGATGCGGCGCGTCGTATTATGCTTGCTGCGCGCGAGAACGATAGCTTGCCGCAGGGTTATGGCAGCGCGTTGCTGCAGCTGCATGATCGCAAGCCATTTCCCAACAGTGCACAGGAGATCGCCGATTTGGCCGCCCAGGTCAAGGATGGGAATTTCCGGATCGAGACGGCCGAGGATGGAATTCACGTTTATGCACGCGGCGTGCACCAAGTCAGTGACGATGCGTTCTCATTGTTTCCCGCGCTCGGCATCGAGAACAACGGCCCGCATGCCTTCTATTTGGGCGCGGAGTTGTCAAAAGCCGAGATCGCTTGGCGCTTGGGCAAGCGTTATACCCAGGATGAGCCGCTCGATTGGGGCTGCGCGGTCGAACGAGTTGCTGAAGATCTAACCCGACTGCGTAGGCCGGGCCACACGCTAGGCGCTCCTGCTTCCGAAGAAGGAGACGTCGATGATGTCTGATGCCAGGACGGCTTGGTGATGCCGCTGATCCGCGAGACCATTGTGATCACGGCCAATCGTGAAGGCCACGTTCATATTGCGCCGATCGGCCTGATTGCAGAGAACGGCGATTGGATCATCGCGCCGTTCCGACCGTCGACCACCCTCGACAATCTTATGGCGGTACCATTCGCCACCGCCAGCCACACCGATGATGTGCGAGTGTTCGCCGGCTGCCTCACCGGCCAGCATCTTTGGCCCACACTGGCATCGGAAGAGGTACCGGTGCCACGTCTCGCCGACGCGCTATCGCATGCCGAACTCGTGGTCAAGGATATCAAAGACGACCCACAGCGGCCGCGCTTGCGCTGTCGCGTTGTGCGTTTGGTTTCGCATATGCCATTTCAAGGCTTCAATCGCGCCCAGGCTGCCGTGCTCGAGGCCGCCATTCTGGTGAGCCGTCTCCACATGCTGTCGCGTGATAAAATCGAGCGCGAGTTGACCTATCTTCGTTCTGCCGTCGAGAAGACCGCTGGACCGCGCGAAGTTGAAGCCTGGACCTGGCTTGCGGAAAAGGTCGCGGCACATTTTGCTAGCGCGAATCCTGCCAAGCCTGCAAAAAATTGACCAAGGCGGTGACCACCAGCCAACTTGGCCCGATTCTTTCCTTATAACAAACCAAAAAAATCCTGCCCGCGCGCATTACCCCCAGGCGCAACTAAGAAGGACACGCTCTTTAACCGTGTCCTTGGAGCTCTTGAGTGACGGGGTGGCACGCACGGAGTCGCACTCTAGTTGCACGGGGCTGCACGGGAGTCGCACCAGAGTCGCACCTATGGACGCCAGTAAAAACCACAATACAATCGCCGCAACCTTCGGTGCGGGCTGCCAGACGCTGGCGTGCTTAGCATTCCGACGCCACGCTCTTCTGATCATCTCAAACGCGCCGGCTCTTGGCAGCAAAGGCAGCGCAGGGAGCTAAGCGTCATGTCCATCGAACACGATCATGATGATCTTCCGGTGAACCCGCGTCACGTCCTCTGCGGCGGCGGGGCCGCCGTGTTCGGCGCGATGATCACCTCGCTGCTTAACGGCACAAGACCAGTGCGGGCTGAGGCAATCTCCGGGACGGTGCCTGAGGTCGATGGTCTCGCGGCGCGGGTGGTGACCGACAGCTACCAGTTCGCGGTCGCGCCCAGCAGAAAGGTGGAGGGCATCGACATCCAGCACTTTGGTTGGGGGATCGGCAGCGATAGGCCGCCCGGCCGGACGCTGATCAGCGAGTTCGGCCTCTCAATGCATGTCGAGTCCCGTCGCGGTCCCGAGACGAAAAACATCTTCATCGATTTCGGTTTCACACCCGAGGCGCTAATCAACAATGTCACTCTCCTCGGCATCGATCCGGCTGCGTTCGACGCTCTCGTGCTAAGCCACGGCAATTACGATCATTTCGGCGGTCTGGTGGGCTTCCTGCGTCACCATCGTGGGAAGCTGAAAGCTGGGCTCCCCCTATACGTCGGTGGCGAAGACTGCTTCTGCTCGCGTGAATGGACTGGGCCGCCGGTGCGTGGAAACTTCGGCGTGCTCGACCGCAAAGCGCTGGAGGAGGCAAGCCTTACGGTAACCTATGCTGAGGGACCTTCGCTCGTAGCTGGTCACGGCTTCACTACGGGCCAGATCGGTCTGACGAGCTTTGAGAAAGTGCTGTCGCCCAGCATGATGAAGGTCGGCGTCGAGCAAGGTCTTGGCTGCTATGCCGACAAGCTCCCGGAAGACGAGCGGACGAAGACGGTCGTCCCGGATCAATTCCGGCACGAGATCGCAACTGTATTCAACCTGAAAGGACGCGGTCTCGTTGTGCTGTGCTCATGCAGCCATCGCGGCGTGGTCAATGCGATCAAGCAGGCCCAGGCAGCATCAGGCGTTGCGAAGGTACACGCAGTGATCGGCGGGTTCCATCTCGCACCTTACAAGGAGGACTACGTGCGCGATACCATCGCGGAGCTGAAGAAGATCAATCTCGATTACGTCATCCCTCTGCACTGCTCGGGTGAGCCCTTCTACGAAATCGCCAGAGCCGAGATGCCGACCAAGTTGTTGCGTACGCGCTTTGTCTTTGGCGCTTGAGCACGAAAATGCGGTCGAGAGGAGCTCCTCGGCCGAATTTTCGGAAAATAGACCGGGGTTTTCCAAAATTTAGGAAGCCCTATAATTTTTTCTGCCAGTTCTGAATTTGGGGGTTGCACTATGGGGGTCTTATTCAGCCTTGAATTTTGGCCTGATCCGCTCGCTATAGCCCTTAAGGCATCGGCGATCGTCATTCCGTTACTGGTATTGGCGTTCTGGGTTGGGTGGAAATTGAAGGGCTCGATAAATGACAAGGAAATAAGGGCGTTGAGGATGCAAAAGAAATTGGCCGACGAACAAGTTAATGCAGCTGGCCAAGCAGCCGCTAGGCAAGCCCAGCCGATTGCTAACATCCAAGCAAGACTTGCCGACTTGGAGGGAGCGGTTGCAGATCTCGCGCCGCTGAGCGCTATCCAGCCAATTCTCGAAAGGTTGCTATCTGATGTGGGTGCCGTGGCGACTGCTAACAGCACCATACTGAGGGCTCTTTTGAAGAGAGCTAAAAAATAGAAAGTGGTGGGACCGTGACGACGGATGTAACCGCGCTGTCCCGCCAAGGACGTTGATGAGAGAAGTGGTCCAGGAACGATGTGGCCCTGGCAGAGTTACACATAGGTGCTGTCAGCCCTGTCCCCCAAACCCATGCTGGCAGCCGGTAAACGAGGGGAATTCTTAAATGGTCAAAAGCGTACTTGTCATCGTTATGCTTACGCTCATCTTCATGCTTGCTGCCTCAGCGAGGGCCGATCCTGGGCCGCGCCACCACTCCTAGGGTCCCTGGCCTATATCGAAGGCTCAGTCATTATTGATGCTGAGGCGGTATATCTCGATGCCAAAGGCAGGGCGCAATTCGATTTACTCCACAGCCGTCTTAACGATTACGTTGCCATCGCCACGGCCTTTGACTTGCTGATGCTCAAGGGTGAAGACATGCGACGCAATCCGTTCATCTTTCTGTAAGCTTGGCCTGGAAGGAATTCTCTCCAAGAAACTGGATGCGCCATATAGGTCAGGTCCCTCGAAAACCCGGATCAAGGTCAAGAATCTGAAAACGCCAAGTGCCACTCGGGCTATTGATGGGACCTTCTGATAATATTCTCTGCGAGTCCGGAGTTGGCGCAGCCGCGCAATAGAGACACAGCGAATGATGGATGTCGCGGCACTTGTTAGCCTGTTCGTGGAAGTCTTTGGCGCATCAAAGGGCTGGTCCAAACCGAAAGTTGTTCCATTCGAGCATTTACACGATGCCTTCGAGGAAAAAGTCGTGCGTGATCTCAAAGCCAAAGGTCACGATTTTTCTTGGGCCCGCGAGACGAAGTGGCGCAAATTAGAACGCAATGGCTGGGAGCCCGTCATTGAGCGAGACAAGGTCGGACGACCATCAATCTTTGTGGATCGTTTCGAAAAAGTTGTTTTGATGCATCGGCCTCCCGACGAGACGCATAAAGCATGAACGGCAAATGGTGCACAAGTTTCGGGTTAGTCTTCCTTCGGTTAGCTTTCCGCGGACTAATGACGCCCGCGGACCAGTAGTTGGCCGCATCATGCGTCACCCGCAGGCGCCTGATTTTGACAATTACGGCGCGTGCTCTGCCGCCTCTCGGTCTATAATCATGGATACGCAGCGAGCCGCGAACAGGCAAAGGCGGATTTCAAAGCGCGCTGCAGCTTGCCGGTGCAGTCGTCGGCAGGAAAGGCGCGGAAGACACGATGAAAGAACTCATGAGAAAAATCGTCCTTGCAGTCGTTGTTGCGGTGTTGCCCACTTGGGTCGCTGTTGCTCAGCAGTCCAATCAGCCGCGTAAAAACACTGCAAATTCAAATACCCTGCATCGCCCCGCTGGTGTTAACCCTTGCGCGCAATATGGCCCAGGCTTCGTTAAGGTCGCGGGCTCGGATATGTGCGTTAAGATCGGTGGGGGCGTTGGTTTCGAAGCTGGCGGCAGCGCGCGGCGCTAATTCAGGTTAGCACTGCATTGATTTTAACCGGCGTCGCTCTTGCGGCCCCACTACTTTGCAGTTGAAGCCGGCTCGACGAGATGATTGTCCTCGTCGAGTATCGGAACGCCATAACTCAAGAGTATCGCCGTGATCGCGGCTTGCTTCGCTCGAATCAATTGATTGAGCTGGCGCTTCCAATTCTGGTCAGAGTAACGAACACCCATGCCAATGCGATATGTCATGCGTGAGCCGTTAGTTTCTTTAAGCAGCGGCACAACCGTGAGCGGCTCGTTAGACTGCTTGGCGTAATAGCCGGCCAAAGGACCCCACAGTACGCCAGCATCGATAGTGTCATCGACTATGTCGTGGATCATCACAGCGGCGGACGAGTCGTACCGCGTGTCGACTACTAACGGATAAGACTTGGCTTTCGTAATCAAGCCATCGAGCACCAAATTGGTGGCAGGTGGTGTGCCGGCGACGACGCCGATTCGCTTGTTCTTAAGCCTTTGATCCGTAAGAGTGTCGACGCCATCTAGTCCATGGCCGGGCTTGAACACCAGCGTATAGGCAGTGCGGTAATATGGGTTCGTAACCTGAACAATATCGTCGCCTTGGGGAATGCCCATGATGATATCGCACTTGTAGAGTGCTAGCGTTTTGCTCACAAAACCGGGCGCGTTTGGGAACCAGGTGAAAGCGATGCTCTTGCCCAATTCCTTCGCGAATAAATCGGCGATCCTGTTTTCAAAACCGGCACCATTAGTATCCGAATAGGGCAGATTGTGAGGATCTGCGCAGACCCGGAACACCTTAGGGTCAACCAATTCGAATGGTCCCTGAGATTGCGGCGCGGTCGCAGCCTCCGGCGGTCCGCTTTGTGCGGACGCCCCGATACTGGCGAGCGCAGCCGGAGCCACACAAACGAAAAGACGAAACCAAAAATTCATCCCGCCTAACATCACGATAGCACTCAGTTTGATTGGAAGAGCGTCCACTTACCCCTTAGTGCCCAAGACCTAAACATTTGTTTTCAGCGTCAGCTGCTGCTTTGGACTTGTCGTCGTGCTTCGCCGGGCGACCGCGTGGCATGGCGTCGTTGGCGCGCGCACGAAGATAGACGAAGATGTCATCGAGATAACACATCACGTTTGGGTTGGTCCCAAATGCAGGCATCACATTGTCGGACGCAGTGTCGACTTTCTTGCGGCCACTTGCCACTACCCCGATGAAATCGGTGTAACTGACCGTCTTTAGTGTGTCCTTGAGCGCGGGTGCATAAGTCGAACCTTCCCCGTCTGGCCCATGGCAGACGTGGCAATCCGAATGATAGCGGCGGAAGCCGGAATAGGTGTACCAGTCCACCATACCGTCGCTCTGGACTTTGTAGGTTGGCGTCCCGTCCTTATCATAATGCTTGCCATCCTCGTCCTTCACCGCCTTAGGATCGCCGGATCCGTCTGCAATCGCGTGCGCGATGCCAAGGGCAAGCGCTACCGCGACAATTATCGCGGACGCAGACATAAATGGTCTCACGGAGTTTCCTCTGTGACTTCAAATCGTTTGGTGGTTTGCGATATTCTGCTCGCGGACCCGGCGCGCCGCCCATGCGGTGTACCGGGTCCGTTAGATTTATAATGCGCGCCGAGCTTTAATTGCTGGGCAGCGCAAATACCGTTAGCTGGCCACCAAGAGAGGTATAATCGCGCAACCCTGCATAACCGCCGACGGCACCGAGGCCCTCCTGGGGACCGGTGAGACCTGCGGCAAGACCGATGCCGGCCCAGCCGCCGACGCCCGATAGAACGGCAACGTATTGTTTGCCACCGTGCTCGTAAGTCATCACGTTGCCAATGATGCCGGACGGGGTCTTGAATTTGTAGAGCTCTTTGCCCGTCTTGGCATCTACTGCTTTGAGATAACCTTCGAGCGTACCGTAGAACACTACTCCGCCCGCAGTGGCCAGGGCACCGGACCACACTGAGAACAGCTCGGGAACCGACCACACAATCCTACCTTTGCCGGCATCCCATGCGATGAAGTTGCCCATATTCTTCTCGCCCGGAGGCGGATACATCGACAACGTCGCACCCACATAGGGCTGGCCGGCGACGTAAGAGACCCGGAACGGTTCGTAGTCCATGCAGACATGATTCGTCGGCACGTAGAACAATTTGGTCTCGGGTGAGTATGCTGCCGGTTGCTCGTCCTTACTGCCCAGAGCGGCCGGGCAGATGCCCTTACTGTTGACGTCTTCGCCATTCTGTTCAGTCGAGTATTGCGCCACGACCAGCGGACGACCGTACGTCTTCGAATTCTTGTCCATGTCCACTTTGGTTGCCCAATTAACCTTTGGGTCGAATTTCTCGGCAACCAGCAATGCCCCATTTGTGCGGTCGAGGGTGTAGCCGAAGCCGTTGCGGTCAAAGTGGACCAATGCTTTGTGCGTGGTACCGCCGACATCGACGTCGGCGAGGATCATCTCGTTGACGCCGTCAAAGTCCCACTCATCGTGGGGCGTCATTTGGTAAACCCACCTTGCCATCCCGGTGTCGGCATCGCGGGCGAATATCGTCATTGACCATTTATTATCGCCAGGCCGTTGTTTGGGATTCCAAGTCGACGGATTGCCGGAACCATAATAAATGAGGTTTAGCTGTGGATCATAGGAGATCCAACCCCACGTGCAGCCGCCACCGATCTTCCATTGATCGCCTTGCCAAGTCTTGAGACTTGAATCAGTGCCAATCGGTTTGCCGTGCTCAGTAGTTTTTTGAGGATCAACCAGGAGCTGACTGTCTGGCCCCCCCGAATAGGCTCTCCACACCAGCTTGCCATCGCTGACATTGTAGGCAGTCATGTGGCACTGCACACCGAACTCACCGCCGGATATACCGACCAAAACTTTGTCTTTGACGATCATCGGCGCCGACGTTCCGGTCTCGCCCTTTTTCGGGTCGCCGTTTTTGGTTTCCCACAGCACTTTACCGGTCTTGGCATCGAGCGCGACCAACGTCGTATCAGCCTGGTTAAGGAAGATCTTGCCGTCCGAGTAAGCCAGGCCGCGGTTGACCGTATCGCAGCACATCACGGGAATAACGTCTGGGTCCTGTCTCGGTTCGTATTTCCAGAGGATCTTGGCATCATTGTTCAGGTCCAGCGCATAAACTGGATTTGGGAAAGGCCCATGTACATACATTACGTCGCCGATGACTAGGGGCGCGCCCTCATGACCACGCAACACGCCGGTCGAGAAGGTCCACGCAACTTGCAGCTTGCCGACGTTACTCGAGTTGATCTGCTTGAGTTCCGAGTAGCGCGTATTTGCGTAGTTCCCCGTGGGCATTACCCAATCTTTGGGGTTCTGCGACATTTTTTGCAATTGTTCATTGCCGCTAGCTGAAGAAGCAACTAAGGCGGCCGCAGCACCGATACAGCTGGTTAAGAGCAAATAACGCATCCGAGTCCTCCCTGCGAATTGTCGCGGGTTGACCGGCGCAACAGCACATCCCGTGCCGCGTGTCGGCACCCGTGCATTTGGGAAGCGCTTCCGGCAGCGTGTCACAGCGCAGCGTTGGGGCATTGTACACGATGCCCCGCCTCGCTTACGAAAGGCGCCAGCATTCCCGTTCGACTGACGCCCTTGAAGCCGGAACGGAAACAAAGTCTATGCTTGCCTCCTACCGGCTGCAACAAAAAACATATAGACGGGACGTACCGAGAATTCACCGCTGCACCCACTAAAAGCAACGCACCTCTGCTTCGGCTTGCGCTTGTCGCAAATTTTTTACCGCCTCCTTAGCTGGCTCGGGCGATCGAAACATGGCGCCAAAGCGGCCAGGAACTTGCGCGAGGCTTAGAACGGTCTCCGCCGCCACATAATGATCATAAGAAAGGAGAGTGGCGATTACGTCGATCGAGCAAGAGCACTGGCGCAAAGCTAGTTGGGTGTCGCCGTGGGTCTTCATGCACGCAAAAACATAGTCAGCCCGCGCCTCAGTCGGGTAATCGTTGGTTTGCGCCAACATTGCGAGCGTTTCATGCGCAGCCACGGCGAGCATCAGCACAAAACTAATGCCCCCGATGGCGCCAAGCGATCTCATATTTACGCATCCCTTAATTGTCGAGTGGGGCTGCCGCTGCGCAACATGATAGTGCTTGATATAGGTGACTCAAGGCCAGTGCGCTGGTGGACCGGGGCTTGCGTCGAAGAGGCTTGTCAACGCCAAGGCAAGTACGCTCCTATAATCACAGCGGAACGCATTCTCTGCTTGAAATCTCAGCCAAGGCGCTGCGCTTGCCAGATTACCATGTTGAATTTTCGCACTCTCATTAGTTACCTCTGCGTGAGCGGCGCTCTCTGCTTTTCAGTAGATTGGGCATCGGCCGATACAATCCGTGTAGCGGTTCAGAGAACCGGGACAGTTTCTTGGGAACTCGACGTCATACGCGCACACAAACTGGACAAGCAGGGCGGCATCAACATCAAGACATTGGAATTGGCAAGTCCCGAGGCCGGGAAGATCGCA
>DATFXJ010000037.1:0-49297 GCA_035315965.1 Pseudolabrys sp. | reverse complement strand
AGCCGCTATTCCTTTTCGCCGAGCTTATCCAATCGCTTTTGCATTTCGTCGAGCTGGCGCTTGAGCTCGTCCATTTCGCTATTCCAGCTCTGCGGCTTCTCTGATGGCTTCGCCTGACCGCGAGCGAATGGTGCGAACATGGCGAATGTTTTCTCGAACATTTCCATGTTTCGACGGACTTGCTCCTCGAGCGGGCCAAAGGCGCCGACGCCGAAGGCTTGCGCCATCTGTTCGCGAAATTTGCCCTGTTCCTTCGAAAGCGATTCAATAGAGGCTTCGAGGAAGCGAGGGACCAGCATCTGCATGCTATCGCCGTAAAAGCGGATCAACTGCCGCAGGAAGGTGATCGGCAGAAGGCTTTGCCCTCCTTTGTTCTCTTGTTCGAAAATTATCTGTGCCAGCACTGAGCGCGTAATGTCCTCACCGGTCTTGGCATCGTAGACGATGAAATCCTCGCCGTTCTTGACCATCGCGGCCAAATCTTCAAGCGTCACGTACGTGCTAGTTCCGGTATTGTAGAGCCGCCGGTTCGCATACTTTTTGATTGTAACCGGCTCTTTTTTTTCCTCTGCCATGTGGATCACACGTTTCTCCGGCCCAGGCTTTGAGCATAGCCAATTTCCACTTCTATGGGCCACCGTTTTATGGCACCGCGGCAGGGTTGAACATAGCGCAAGATCCCTTGCGGAAAGGCCGAAAAAACCCCAATTGTCGCGGATATTCGAAAGGCAAGTCATGTTGACAGGCCCGCATGGCCTGCGAGGATGCGGCGGTGCCAAAAACCGCGTGCCCCCCAAGAACTTCGACAGTGAAAGGAGTTTCAGATGAAAGACGACATCGTCATCGTGAGTGCCGCCCGCACCCCGGTCGGCGCATTCAATGGGGCATTTGCGAACCTGCCGGCCCATGAACTTGGAAAAGTTGCGGTCAAGGCTGCGATGGAACGCGCGGGCGTCGAGGGCGGGCGCGTCAGCGAAGTGATCATGGGGCAGATACTTACCGCCGGTCAGGGCCAGAACCCGGCGCGGCAGGCATCGATCGCCGCCGCTATCCCGGTGGAAACGCCTGCGTGGGGCGTGAATCAGTTATGCGGTTCCGGCTTGCGCGCAGTCGCGCTCGGTTATCAAGCGATTCTCAATGGCGATAGCGAGATCGTAGTTGCCGGCGGCCAGGAGTCCATGAGCATGGCGCCCCACTGCCAACATCTGCGGTCAGGCGTGAAGATGGGCGCTTTCGAAATGATCGACACCATGATCAAGGATGGATTGTGGGATGCTTTCAATGGCTATCACATGGGCACCACTGCCGAAAATGTCGCAAAGCAGTGGCAGATCACGCGGCAACAGCAGGATGAATTCGCTGTCGCCTCCCAGAACAAGGCGGAAGCAGCCCAGAAAACCGGCAAGTTCAAGGATGAGATCACGCCAGTCACGATCAAGACACGCAAGGGTGACATCGTCGTGGACACGGACGAATATCCGAAGGCGGGCGTTACCCTGGAGTCGGTCTCCAAGCTGCGTCCGGCCTTCGACAAGGAAGGAACCGTGACAGCCGCCAACGCTTCCGGAATCAACGACGGCGCTGCAGCATTAGTGCTGATGAAGGCGAGCGAGGCGGCCAAATTGGGCAAAACTCCGCTTGCCCGAATTGTGTCGTGGGCGCAGGCCGGCGTCGATCCCGCGATCATGGGAACAGGGCCGATTCCCGCTTCGCGCGCCGCGCTTAAAAGGGCGGGGTGGAAGAAAGAAGATCTCGATCTGGTGGAAGCCAACGAAGCCTTCGCCGCGCAGGCCTGTGCGGTCAACAAGGATCTCGGCTGGGATACCTCGAAGGTCAACGTCAATGGTGGCGCGATCGCGATTGGGCACCCGATCGGTGCCTCCGGCGCGCGCGTGCTCACCACGCTGCTTTACGAGATGCAGAAGCGCAACTCCAAGAAAGGCCTTGCCACTCTCTGTATCGGCGGCGGGATGGGCATTGCAATGTGCGTCGAACGGTAGCCCATCACTTATTTGATTTGCATCATGGCCGGGCTTGTCCCGGCCATGATGTTTTAAGAAGATAGCGCGGAGGGAACTAGCTATGGCACGTGTTGCATTAGTAACGGGCGGAACCCGCGGGATCGGGGCGGCAATCACCAAAGCGCTGAAAGCCGGTGGTTACAAGGCTGCGGCCAATTACGGCGGCAATGACGATGCTGCACAGAAGTTCAAAGCCGAATCCGGCATCCCGGTGTTCAAGTGGGACGTGTCGTCCTACGAGGCCTGCGCCGAGGGCATCAAAAAGGTCGAAGCGGAGCTTGGGCCGATTGAGGTGCTGGTCAATAATGCCGGCATCACGCGGGATGCCATGTTCCATCGCATGAAACCCGAGCAATGGACCGCGGTCATAAACACAAATCTTGGCTCGCTCTTTAACATGTGCCGGCCGCTAATCGAAGGCATGCGTGACCGCAAGTTCGGACGCATCATCAACATTTCCTCGATCAACGGCCAGAAAGGTCAGATGGGGCAGGCCAATTATTCCGCAGCCAAGGCAGGCGAACTGGGATTTACCAAAGCGTTGGCGCAGGAAGGCGCGCGTTCTGGTATTACGGTGAATGCGATCTGCCCCGGCTACATAAATACCGAGATGGTGCAAGCGGTGCCGAAGGATGTGTTGGAGCAGTCCATACTGCCGCTCATTCCCATAGGCCGCTTGGGTGAGCCGGAGGAGATCGCGCGCTGCGTGGTTTTCCTTGCCTCGGATGAGGCCGGGCTCATTACCGGCGCGACGATTTCAGCAAATGGCGGACAATATTTTGCTTAACGCTCGTTGAAGCGGCAGCGGCGCCCATGAAACTTTTTTTAGTCGGGATAGCCGTTATCTGCCTATTCATGCCGTCAATCGTGCGATCGGTGTCCGCACAGGACATCGATCCGCGGTGCAAAGACGTTTACGACAAAGTCGCCTGCGGATGCGCTGTGCAGAACGGCGGGCGGATTATTTCTCCCCCTGCCGGCGTAAGACGCGAAGGCCTGAAATTGCGCGCGCAAGAAGGACCCGAATCGACCAGAACCCTTGATGGCGGACGAGTCGCATTTCACACGTACTTCAGGAGAGAAGGCTTTAAGGTGCATAAAAGCCTCGCTCTTGAGGGCTACCTGGCATGCATGCGTAGCAACGGCCGGAAGTAGCATTTAAGGTCGCAGTCCGTGGCGCCGTTTCGTTTTTCATTTCACCGTTTTTCCTCGCAAGCGAGCTTTTGTTTTTGTGTACGCCAATTGTTTTCAACCTTATCGAGTCGGACATTCCAGTATTCCCAGGCGCGCATGACGGGCCCCGGGACGCAAGTTGTTTTCGCCGGCGAACTGTGTTTGAGCAGGGTTGAGCGGAGAAACATAGCCAAGCGTATGGACCTACATCTGCATGGCGCATGGTGACGCGGCCAAAAGCGTCGAGGACGCCTTCGTTTGCAATGATGCGGTTTGCACGGGCGAGCAATTCGCGCGCCTAGTTGAGTTTGCTGGCCACGGTATATTACTCTGCAATAATCGTCGTTTTATTGCGTTTGACTGAGCGGCGACCAGCCTGCAGGCGCCAACTCAAAACCTTCAAACGAAAAGCCAGGTGCAACTGTACAGCCAGTGAGCGTCCATTGACCAAGGCTCTCCGCCGCTTGCCAAGCGCGCGCCGGCACGGCCACCTGAGGAACTTCGCCTCCATCGATATCGACGCCGAGCCGGAAAATTTCTTTCCTTGGAGCCGTCGACCAGCAACAACTTGAGCGCCGCCCCAGCGTAGTAATGCCAGATCTCCACCGCGTCGATGCGCTGCCAGTGCGAGCGTTCGCCATGCGCCAGCAGGTAAAGGATTGCGGTGGAGGCCGGTCGGCCTTCCACTTGACGCAAATCGCGAAAGGTTTCGCGATAGTGACCGCCCTCGGGGTGTGACTTGAGCTCGAGCACGCGGATCATCTCGGCGGCAGTCGGCATACCCATTTGCGTTAGAACTTATTCTTGCGTGTACGAATTTCGGCGAAAACCTCGGCCGCCGGCTTGCCAGCCATGCCGATGCCGGAGGCCACTTCGGGCACATCAGCGCGCAGGAATGGGTTAGCCAGTTTCTCATCGCCCAGCGTGACCGGTATCGTCGGCTCGTTATTCGCAATTTGCTGCTTTGCCTGCGTCTCGCGCGCGGCGAGCGCCTTGTTGTTCGGCTCGATAGTGAGCGCGAATTTGATATTCGCTGCTGTGTATTCATGCCCGCAATAGAACTCGGTATCGTTTGGGAGGTCGCGCAGTTTCACCAGAGAGCGCCACATCTGTTTAGGTGTCCCTTCGATCACACGGCCGCACCCGATGGAAAACAGCGTGTCGCCGACGAAGGCGAGCTTGTCGGCGTGAAACCAATAAGCAATATGGCCAAGCGTATGACCCGGCGTTTCGATGACGCTGGACGAAAGCGTTCCGACTTTGACGTTGTCACCTTCACGCACCGTTTCGTCTACGGCGGGAATTTTTTTAGCTTCAGCAACCGGCGCCACGACGCGACACTTGTGCTTTTCCTTAAGTGCCCTGATGCCGTCGGTATGGTCGGCATGGTGATGAGTGACCAGGATATCCGTCAGCTTCCAACCTGTTCCTTTCAGCGCCGCCTCGATTGGCGCCGATTCCGGCGCGTCGATTGCTGCGGTCGCCCCACTTTCCGGATCATGCAATAGCACCCCATAATTGTCGGATCGGCAGATAAAAAGACGGGTTTCTACGGGCATTGGCTTCGTCCTACTGGCTGTTCTGGAAAGGGTTAACCGTATCACGCCGGGGAATGTTCATGCACGTCCGCGTCGTAAGCAGTCTGCTGCGGCGTTTCATGGTAGTTTTGGCCTATGTCAATTGACGTCGTGGATCTTCGGAATTTCTACGGCCAGCGGCTCGGGGTCGTCGCCCGCCGGTTCATTGGGCGCGGTATTCGCTCATTGTGGGGCGATTCCTCTGGCCAACGTATGCTCGGCATCGGCTATGCCACCCCCTACCTCGGTCTGTTTCGCGAGGAGGCCGAGCGGTGCCTCGCCTTCATGCCGGCGGGGCAGGGGGTCGTGAAATGGCCGACCACACGCCCGGCACTATCCGCGCTGGTAGACGAAAACGAATTGCCGCTCGCTGACTCTGCGGTCGACCGCGTGATGCTGGTGCACGCGCTGGAAATGACAAACGATCCGGCCGCGCTTCTGCGTGAAGTTTGGCGGGTGCTGGCGTCTGGCGGGCGGCTGTTGGCAGTTGTACCAAATCGACGCGGAGTCTGGGCGCGCATGGACACCACGCCATTCGGGCATGGCCGCCCTTATTCACGCAGCCAGATCAACCAACTCTTGCGTGAGACTTGGTTTACGCCGACCGGTTGGAGCGAAGCGCTCTATGTGCCGCCGATTGAAGGCGGCTTGTTCCTGCGCTCCGCCGTGGCATGGGAGCGCACAGGAGCGACCCTCTCCGCGCCATTCGCCGGAGTGCATCTGGTGGAAGCCACCAAGCAAGTCTACCGCGCGATTCCCGCGCGGCGCGAGAAACGGCGATTGGTGCCCGCGCTGGAGCCCGCTCTGGCGCCGTCACCGGGCGCTTGAAAGACTATCCGTTCGTCCCCGCGGAAGCGAGGACCCCGTGCAGCACGCACTGACTTTTCGAAGTGGAGCTGGGTTGCCGCTCGCGCGAAAGAAACGGGCTGCCTTACTCCGGCTGCCGCGGCTCGTCGCTGCCTTCGTCTTGCACCGGTTGCGGGGCCGAGCTGTGCTGATGCCCGCCACCGAAATCGGGACGGTCAGGACGGAAGCCGCCACCACCGCGATGACGCCGTCGCCGGCGATGTCCGAAGCGATCCTGACCGCGGTCGCCCTGGTCATAGCCATTCGGGCCGACATTCTGCTGCGATTGTCCGCCGCCGGTAATGAATGCGGGCAGATTGCCGACCTCCTGTCCGCCTTCATGTCCGCCCTGGCCTGGCGGTTGGTATGGCTGCGGCTGATGTTGCGGGCGGTTGTGCATCTGTTGGTCGCGTGGCGGAAACGGCTGCGCATCGCGGGGCAGATAGGGCTGCTGCTGAGGTTCACGCGGCGCGTAGCTTGGTTCGTTCTGGCCCATGAAAGGCTGGGCGTCGTCATCGTCACCCTCAAAGTTCTCGTCGCTGCCCTGCTGCTGCCCGACCGGCGCGCCCTGCTGTGGCTGTTGATTGTAGTACGGATTTTGTTGACGGAACTGCTCCTGCGCCGCGGCGATTAGACGGAAATAGTGTTCGGCATGCTGGTAGTAGTTCTCGGCGGCCACCGGATCACCGGATCCCTGCGCGTCGCGTGCAAGCTGGATATATTTTTCCGCAATGTGCGAAGCGGTGCCGCGGATTTTGACGTCGGGACCGTTTGATTCATAAACGCGCGTCAACGGATTTTGGCTTTTGCGGTGGTTGCCGCGTCCCCGCATGCGCTTTTGACCGTTTCTCATGATATGCCTATTTATTGCCTTTGTTACACAGTCGTCGAACGCCTAACTCAAAGTGCAAGTCCATAAAACCTTATTGCGCGGCCGGACTTGCACTCGTCATCCGCGCCAATAGTCGAACCTTTGTGCTCTTTATCGCGATAGTCGCAACTACCCCTCGGCCGCGGTCCTACCGCGGCGTCGCCAACCTCTCGTTACGCGCATCGTCCTAGGTTTCGAAAAATGATGCACCCAACAGGTAAAGCATCCAGACCCGTATCTGGCGATTTCGTTTGCCGTCTATCCGAACCCGGCTATTCGTCATCCGCCTTGCGCCGCACCTCACAGAGCCGCTGCTCCGGGTTCATGGCGATGCAACCGTCACGGGTTGATTCCGTAACCGGAAGCTAGTCGTTTCCGGAGCATAATCCAAGTGCTTTTTTAGCAGCAAATCAGCTCTGCAGATTTCATCGGGCGGGATGCGACACACTCATGACGCTAAATTTGCGCCTAGCACGCGCGGGATTCCAGCCAAATCCTTGCGTATGGAACCAACGGTTAATCCGCCTTTGGTGAACAACGCGCGAACTGCCGCTTCCTGGCCTGCGCCTAACTCTACAAATAGCCGGCCGCCCGGTGCCAGAAGGCGTTTGGCGTCAGCCGCAATGGCGCGATAGGCGGCGAGCCCGTCATCGCCGCCATCGAGGGCCACGATTGGGTCGTAATCCCGCACCTCTGGCACAAGGGAGGCAATATCGCTATGCGCGACATAGGGCGGATTCGAAACGACCAGATCAAATGGGCCGTCAATGTCGGAAGCGATGTCGCAAACAACGAAGCTGCAGCGTGATTCGAATCCCCAATAAGCGGCATTCTCGCGCGCAATTTTTAACGCCGCCGGACTGACATCGGTACCTGTACCGGTTGCATTGGGCAATTCGTGCAACAGGGCCAATAGCAGTGCGCCTGAACCGGTACCGATATCGAGGATGCGCATTTTTTCCATGCGCCGGCCGCCACGCACAATGAAATCGAGCGCGGCTTCGACTACGGTTTCCGTCTCCGGACGCGGCACCAAGACTTCGGGGCTGACCGCAAGCCCGAGACTCCAGAATTCCTTTAGTCCGAGAATGCGCGACACGGGTTCGTGCCTCAGCCGTCGCGCAGCGAGTGCAGATATTGCCTCGATTTCGCGTGCTTCCAGAATGCGATTCGATTGTGCAATCAGTTTGACGCGGTCGAGCCGCAATGCGTGTCCGATGAGAGTGCGAGCGTCCGCTTCAGCGTTTTCAATGCCGGCTGACCGAAAGGTTTGCGCGATAGAGTGAAGCGCATCGGAAACCATGACGCCTGTCCTAAGGCCCGGGATTATCCTCACGCGGCGCCTTCGGCCGCCAGCAATTCGGCCTGATGTTCGGTTACCAGCGCGTCAATGATTTCGTCGAGTGCCTCGCCTTCCATGACCTGCGGCAATTTGTAGAGCGTGAGGTTGATGCGGTGATCAGTAAGGCGACCTTGAGGAAAATTATAAGTCCGAATCCGCTCGGAACGATCGCCCGATCCGACCTGGCCGCGCCGTTCCGCGGCTCGCTCTGCATCGCGTTTACTGCGTTCCTGGTCATAGAGCTTGGCGCGCAACATTGTCATCGCTTTAGCGCGGTTCTTGTGCTGTGAGCGCTCTTCCTGCACGGCCACGACAATGCCGCTCGGAATATGAGTAATGCGGATAGCGGATTCGGTCTTGTTAACGTGTTGCCCGCCGGCCCCACCGGCACGCATGGTGTCGATCTTGAGATCGGCTTCGTTAATGTGGATATCGACGTCCTCTACCTCAGGCAGCACGGCGACGGTCGCTGTCGAGGTGTGGATGCGGCCCGACGCTTCAGTATCGGGCACTCGCTGCACGCGATGCACGCCGGATTCGAATTTGAGCTTGGCAAATACCCCACGGCCGCGCACCTCAGCGACAATTTCCTTGAACCCGCCTTTGGTGCCCTCGCTTATTGAGAGGATTTCCGTCTTCCAGCCCTGCTTGGCAGCATACCGCTCGTACATGCGGAAAAGATCACCGGCGAATAGCGCGGCTTCGTCACCGCCAGTACCGGCACGGATTTCAAGGATTGCGTTATGGTCGTCCATCGCGTCCTTTGGCAGCAAAGCTAAACGGATCTGCTGCGCCAGCTGTTCCTTGCGCACCTGCAATTGATGCCGCTCGACGTCGGCAAGCTTACGCATTTCTGAATCGGTCGCGGAGTCATCTATCAGTGCCGCAAGTTCGGCAATCTCCTCCTCTGTGCTGCGATAGGCCTTTATCGCCTCGACCACAGGGCTGAGTTCGGCGAATTCCCGCGACAATCTGACGTAAACGTCTGGAGTCAAACCGGTAGCTAGCTCGCTTTCCACCTGTTCATGGCGGACGAGTAGCGCGTCCATTTTATGCTGCGGCAGGACTATCAAAGCTGCAACCCCTCGGCCGCCGCGAAGCGTTCGAGCTTATGGCGGATTGAAACACTACCGACGGATTGCTCGAGGCAAGGAAGAAGCGTGGCTTCAGCCTTTCGGCAATCGAGTTCCAGCAGCAACGCTTTCACGGGACCCACTGCGGAGGGGGTGAGCGAAAGCGTTCGATAGCCGAGAATTGCGAGGGCCAATGCACCGATCGGCTGCGATGCAAGCTCGCCGCACAAGGTGGCCGGCTTGCCGTGTTTTTTCGCCTTGTCGGCAATATCTTTCAGCGCGCGCAGGACCGGTGTGGAAAGAGGATCGAATCTCTCGGAGACCTGTGGATTGCCGCGATCGGCGGCATAAAGAAATTGCATCAGATCGTTCGAACCGACCGAGATGAAATCGACCCGTTCGAGCAGCTCGTCGAGTTGAAACAGGAGCGAAGGCACTTCGACCATGGTGCCAATCTCGACCCGCTCGGGCAATTCGTGCCCATGCCGTCGCAAATGGGTCAATTCGACTTCGACAAGCGCCTTGGCCTTATCGAATTCCTCCACAACGGCAACCATCGGAAACATCAGTTTGAGGCTGCGCCCGCTGGCCGCGCGCAGCAATGCGCGCACCTGACTGCGCAGTAGCCCAGGCCTATCGAGACCGAGCCTGATCGCCCGCCAACCCAGCGCGGGGTTTTCTTCTTCGATATTGCGCATGTAGGGCAGCACCTTGTCACCGCCGATGTCGAGAGTTCGGAATGTCACCGGCTTTTTCCCGGCAGCATCAAGGACGGTGCGATACAAAGAGAGCTGCTCACCGGGGCGTGGTAACGTGGACGCAACCATAAACTGCAATTCGGTGCGGAACAGCCCGATACCGGCTGCGCCCGTATCCTCGATATGCGGAAGATCGATGGTGAGCCCGGCGTTGATCATCAGAGACATCTTCTGGCCGTCTTTGGTGATGCAAGGCCGCTCCCGAAGTGCACGGTATTGCGCTTGCCGGCGGGCACGAAGCTTTACACGCTCGCCATAGGACGCCTGGATGTCCTGTGGCGGCCGCATGTGAATGTGGCCTGTCGAGCCGTCGACGATAATGGCGTCGCCAGGCTCGACCAAGCCGGTGGCATTTTCGATCTCACCTACGGTCGGGATTCCAAGCGCCCGCGCGACAATCGAAACGTGCGATGTCGGTCCCCCTTCCTCAAGCACCAGTCCGCGGAGTCTGTTGCGATCATAGTCTAACAATGCTGCTGGACCCATCGATCGCGCGACGATGATTGCATTTTCCGGCAACTGCTCCTTCGCTGGCGCGTGATCCTGGCCCATCAGGATACGCATCAGCCGGTTCGCGAGATCGTCGAGATCGTGCAAGCGATCGCGTAAATAGTGATCGGAGGCGCGCAACATGCGGGCGCGGGTATCCGACTGCACGCGTTCGACACTTGCCTCAGCGGTAAGGCCGGTCATCACAGCTTCGCGAATCCGGTGCAGCCAGCCCTGGTCGTAAGAGAACATACGATAGGCTTCAAGCACGTCACGGTGCTCGCCGCCATCAGCAATATCTCGGTGTTCGACCAGCCGATCAAGATCCTCGCGCAGCGTGGCGACAGCAGTATCAAGCCGTTTAAGCTCATGCGGCACGTCGTCGGCAATAACATTCGTAATTACCACGCGCGGCTCGTGCAAAACGACATGGCCGAGCGCAATGCCATCCGATAACGAAGTACCGGTGAGATGCATCGTGTGGCGTGCGACCGGTTCGGCGCCTGGGCGGGCGAGGGATGACAACTCGCCCGATGCAATCATCTCGGCGAGAACCATCGCCGTGGTTTGCAGCGCCTCTTCTTCTTCCTCGGTGTAGGTGCGGCGCGCGCGATTTTGCACCACGAGCACGCCCAGTGTGTTGCCGGCGCGCAGGATCGGAACGCCCAAGAATGAGTGATAAATTTCTTCGCCGGTTTCCGGACGGTAAGAGAAAGCCGGATGCGCCTGCGCGTCTGACAAGTTGATCGGATTGGCTTCGCTCGCGACCAAGCCAACAAGACCCTCTTCGGCTTTCAGGACGGTCTGGTGAACGGCTTCTCGCTTGAGCCCTTCGGTAGCGTAAAGCTCGAGGGTTCCGTCTACGCGCAACACGTAGACAGAGCACACCTCGGCAACCATGTTGGCGGCGATCAACACCACCACCTTGTCGAGGCGATCCTGTGCGCTGACCTGCTCCGCCATGACTTCGCGAAGCCGGCGCAACAGCACGCGCGGACCGCCAAGCGCGCCACGCATTAGTGAGATCCTCTAGCCACGGCTAGGCCGCAGCTCATTACGGCCAAATCGTGTACGAATAGCGACTGCCGGATCCGATCCGCGGTCGCTTACGCGTCAGCCTATAGCCAATGGTGCATGCAAGGGGCAAGCCAAAGCGCCACCGCATTGCGGTCAAAAAGCTAATGTTGGGCGCGCCTCCCAAAGCTGACCTCATCATCCCAGGATTCCAGCCAGATGCTCCCGCCTGCCCAGACCATCCATACAGCAAGCAAAGGATAGCGGGCTCGGCCGCGAAACAGCGCTGACCCTCGATGCATTTGCCTGGTTACGGACTAGGTCTGGCCGAGGACCACCATGGCGACGGTGAACAGCACGAAACAGCAGAGTAGATAGGCCACGTCAGTGCGCCGCGCACAGGCGACGGCATGCGCGGCGTCGTGGCCAAAGTGCGCCTGCCTCTGAAATGATGGGGTTTCGCCTTGGCAAGGTCCCTGAGCTGGACCGTCGATTTTGTCAAAAGATCGTAGACCGCCCGATGGCGGGACGCCATCGCTATCGCGAGCACCAGCCCCCGAAACGCTTAATGATCGATTGCCTTCACCATGCCGACATTGGCGCCGCGGTTATCGACCACACGCATACTGCAGATATATATAGTGGCCAATCGTCCCACCGGTCATGGACACCAACAGTGGCTCGTAGAACGGCCAAGTAGCAGTGACGGTAAATCCCAAAATGCGGGCGACATCGTCCAATGTAAAGAAGGCCGCAACGGCAAGCGCGCCAGCCGGAATGAACATAAAGATGATGGCATCGACGAGCACGCCTTGCACCCGACGCGTGAAGCGTGCGTAAGCGTACGTGTCTAAGACGGTTTGGAAACGATCATCACGTTTGTCATCTATCGAAGTGGCTCAAAAATTTACTTCGATTACACGAGCCGGCTACCGGCGGTTCAAATCGGTCGCGAGTCTATGTCTTGTCCAGCCCGTAGAGCGTGTGCAAAGTGCGTACTGCCAGGTCGGTTTGGGTGGCTTTGATCAGCACCGAGAATTTGATTTCGGACGTTGTTATCGCGAGGATATTGATCTGCTGCTGGGACAAAGCCTTGAATGCCTGAGCAGCGACGCCCGCGTGACTGCGCATGCCGATACCGATGACAGAAACCTTGGCAACGTCAGTTGCGCCATCAAGCCGCTCGTAGCCGATCGATCGTTTTGCCCTTTCGAGGGTGACGCGGGCGCGTTCGTAATCGGCTGAAGGGACCGTAAACGTGAGATCGGTAGTTGCGCCGTCGGCGGACACGTTTTGCACGATCATGTCGACGTTGATATTGCTGTCGGCGAGCGGGCCAAAGATCGCGGCGGCGACGCCTGGCTTGTCCTGCACGCGGCGAATCGAAATCTGCGCCTCGTCCTTTGAAAAGGCGATACCGGTGACCACTTGTTGTTCCACGATGTCTCCTTCGTCGCAAATGAGTGTGCCGCACGGCGGCTTGGAGGGGTCGATATCTTCCGGTTTCTCGAAGCTTGAGCGCACAAAGATGCGAACATTGTGCACCATGCCGAGTTCGACTGAACGCACCTGCATGACCTTGGCACCAAGCGAGGCAAGCTCGAGCATTTCCTCATAAGCGATTTTATCCATGCGGTGAGCCTTCGGCACCACGCGGGGATCGCTTGTGTAAACACCGTCAACGTCAGTGTAGATGTCACAGCGTTCGGCGCAGATCGCCGCCGCGATCGCCACAGCCGAGGTATCCGAGCCGCCCCGGCCCAGCGTGGTGACCCGGCCGGTTTCCCTATTCATGCCCTGGAAGCCGGCGATGACCGCCACTTGGCCATGATCCTTGAAGCGTTTGATCAGTTGGGCACCGTTCACTTCCAGGATGCGGGCAGACCCGTGTGCATTGTCGGTGAGAATTGGCAATTGCCAGCCCTGCCAGGATCGCGCGTTAACACCCATGCCCTCCAGCACAATCGCGAGCAACCCCGCGGTGACCTCCTCACCAGTGGCCACGACCGCGTCGTATTCGCGGGCATCGTGCAGCATAGCGGCTTGGCTGCACCATTCGACTAGCTGGTTAGTGACGCCGGCCATGGCAGAGACCACGACGGCTACGTCATGGCCAGCATCAACCTCGCGCTTGACGTGGCGTGCCACGTTGCGGATGCGATCCAGATCGGCGACGGACGTTCCGCCGAATTTCATTACCAGTCGAGCCATAACATTCCCGAACGCGCGAAATGACTAACAAAGGGCCGGCGCAAAGCTTTAAAGCCCCGAGCGCCGACCCGAAAAGGCGCGTATACATACCGACGAGGTGCGGCGACCGCAACATCGGCACTGTAACGCCATCAGAATGTACAAGAACCGTGGTCTCATGATGCGATACATCGATCATATTCTGCAGCCCGGTCCTACACGACGTCCCTGCACTGGATCGTTTATCTACCGGCCATCGGTTTTTGGCTAATGGCCTTCATCGCGATTACTGTGGGTGGTGCTATAGGGCCAATCTCGATATTGGTCGCGATCATTTGTGCCCTGGTCGGGTGGGGGCTGGCTTTTAGCGCCGGGTTCCGGCACTGGACGACGGAGATAGGCTTGACCGACCGCCGTAGCGTAATCGCCCGCTGACATCTGCAAGGCCGGAGACAAATATGCCAGGCAATCGTCGCGCAACATCGGTCAATCCAGCTGCGCTTGACCGTTTCTCACACTACGCCGCCGATTGGTGGAATCCGCACGGCCCCATGGCAGCACTGCACAAGTTCAATCCGGTGAGATTGGCCTATGTCCGTGACCAGACCGCGGCGCACTTTAGCCGCGATCCCAAAAAACTCGACTGCCTAAAAGGCCTGCGCATGCTTGATGTCGGCTGCGGTGGAGGCATCTTGTCGGAGCCGCTGGCGCGGTTGGGCGCCCATGTGGTCGGTGCGGATCCGTCTGAGGATAACATCACTGCAGCCCGCATGCATGCCGAGGATGCGGGTATCGTTGTCGACTACCGTGCCATCACCGCAGAGGAACTGGCCGCCGTTAACGAGCGATTCGACGTGGTGTTGGCGATGGAAGTCGTTGAACACGTCATTGACGTTGCGGCGTTCGTTGAGACGTGTGCAACAATGGTCAAGCCCGGCGGGCTCATGATTGCGGCCACCTTGAATCGCACGCTGAAGAGCTTTGCGTTCGCAATTGTCGGCGCCGAATATGTGCTGCGCTGGCTGCCGCGCGGCACCCACCAGTGGGACAAGTTCGTTACACCTGAAGAGCTGGAGAGTGCGATAGAGAATAACGGGCTGCAAGTGATCGGCGAACGCGGGGTTATCTACAATCCCTTCGCCGACCGGTGGCAATTATCATCGGACATGGACGTCAACTACATCCTGGTCGCAGAACGGTCTGAGCAAAAGTGAGAAGCTGAATGATCCTCGAACTGGTCGAATTTGTTTCTGCTCATCGACACCGAGAAGGGCACAGTCACTGAATTTCGTGAAGCAGCCGAAATTTTGGGCAATGCGTCGTAACCTATCTTCATTACTCAGAGACACGAGACGCGCAGCGCATATCAGCTCGGTCCCTGCCGAGCTTGACCCGGCAATCCATGAGGTTAGTCGACAACGCCGGACATTCGGAGTCGACAATCACCATGGATGCGCTGGTCGAACTCGGGCGTGACGACGGAGAGGAAATGCTCTGGGTCGTCTTTACGCTGATCGCTGCGGCAGCGCAGACCGCTCGCAATGCGACGCAACGCGAGCTGACCACGGCTCTTGGAACGGTCGGCGCCACTCATGTTCGTTTCCTTTTCGGCTTTCCATTCGCGCTGCTCTTTCTCGCCGGTGTTTTGATCGCAACAGGGATAGCGCCACCGCGGCCGCCCCACGTGTTTTGGCCATGGGTGCTTGCCGGCGCCTTTACCCAGATCGCCGCCACGGCAACCATGCTGTCAGTGATGGGCGAGCGCTCCTTCGTCGTCGCCTATGCCTACATCAAGACGGAACCTGTGCACGTGGCGCTATTCGGGCTGATCTTTCTCGGCGACAAAGTTACACTGCTGTCTGCGTGCGCCATCCTTGTCGCTACCGCTGGTGTGATCGTGATCTCCCTCAAGGCAGGCTCCCGCAAAGTGAGCACCTCGCGATCGACCTTTATCGGCCTAATGTCCGGCGCGTTGTTTGGGCTTTCCGCGATCGGCTATCGAGGCGCCATCCTGTCACTGCAACTGCCCGATTTTGTTGTAGCAGCAACATTCACTGTGACGGTGGGGTTGGTGATCCAGGCAGCGGTTTTATCGCTTTATCTTGCGTTGCGAGACCCAAGTGTTCTGCATGCAATCGCTCGCGCGTGGCGGCCTTCGCTTTTTGCCGGTTTCACGGGAGCTTTCGCTTCCGAATTCTGGTTTCTCGCCTTCGCGATCACATCCGCGGCCAATGTGCGTACATTGGCCCTGGTCGAGGTGCTGTTCGCGCAAGGGATGACGCGTTATGTCTTCAAGCAACCGATCACACAGCGCGAAGTTACCGGGATTACCCTCGTGGTGATCGGTGTCGCGTTACTCGTGTGGGCGTACTAGTTCCGCTCGTCTGGCAATACCGGCAACGGGTGGAATTCGATGCCTTCCTCGGACAGCTCTTTCGCCTCCTCCGGGGAAGCGACGCCATAAATCGAGCGATGCTCGGTTTCCCCATAGTGCATCTTGCGGGCTTCCTCTGGGAATTTCGCGCCGACATTATCCGCGTTCTTGATGAGATGCTCGCGCAACTCTTTAAGCTTGGCACGAAATTCCTGCTCCTGCGGCGAGATCATTGCCACCGGTGCTGGCGTCGCCGGGTCCGCAGGCGCTTCAGCGGGTGGGACCTGTGCCTGGATAGGTGTGGGTTGTTTCTTCGCAGTCGTGGACAGGCGCGGCGCCATAATCGTCTTCTCAACCCTGGCTGAGCTGCATTGCGGGCAGGTCACTAGCCCGCGCTTGGCCTGCTTGTCATACGCGGCGGAATCCTGAAACCAGCTTTCAAACTCGTGGCCGTGCTCACAGACGAGGGCGTAACGAATCATTCTGCTCCCCGTACGATGTGCAGATGGGCCGGTTCGGCCATTGGCTCTACAATTTCAAAGCGTCGACCATGTTGCAACGACGGTATGCGCGCGCGCGCATTGGCTACTTCCGCGGGATCGATTTCGGCCATGACTACCCCCGGCTCGGCGCCACCTTCTGCAATGATGCGTCCCCATGGGTCAACGATCAGTGAATGGCCGTATGTATCTCTACCGGTCTCATGTTTACCACCTTGCGCCGCAGCAAACACGAAGCAGCCGGTCTCGATTGCGCGGGTACGGACAAGGACGTGCCAATGCGCTTCCCCGGTTTGCCTGGTGAATGCTGAAGGAATCGCCAGCATTGTGGCGCCAGCTTCGGCCAGCCCACGATAGAGCGCGGGAAAGCGCAGGTCATAGCACACCGTCAGCCCTAGTCGGCCCCACGGCAGATCTGCCAGCACCGCCAGTTCGCCAGGCCGGTAATTGCTTGACTCGCGGTAGCTTTCGCCGTCCGCAAGATCGACATCGAACATGTGGATCTTGTCATAACGCGCCGCAACATTCCCCTTTGGGTCGACGAGGAAAGAGCGATTGGCGGCGCGGTCGTGTGCCAGTCTGATCGCTAGCGAACCGATATGAATAAAGATGCCAAGCCGGCGCGCCAGCTCACGCAATGTTGCCAGCGAGGCGTCCAACTCTTCGTCGACGATTGCAGCGAAAAGCTGCTCCCGTTTGGCGGGCAGGATATTGGTCATTTCTGGCGTGAGAACGTAATCGGCGCCGGCCGACTTCGCTTCGCCGATCAGGCGTACAGCGGCGTCAATATTGATGGCCACCTTCAGGCCCGAGCGCATCTGAATCATCGCGGCTTTAAAGATGCCGGCGCTCATGGAGACGTCTCGCAGCCTGCAAGCAATGGACCGAGTTTACCGGCGCGTTCGAGCGAGTGCAGCTCGTCGCTGCTTCCGACATGCACCGCTCCGGCGAAAATCTGTGGCATGGTCATTCGACCGCTTGCGCGCTGAATCATTTCCTCGCGGCGTCCCCAATCGCGTCCGATGTCGATCTCACTGTAGCTTACGCCTTTGCGCTTCAGCAAAGCCTTGGCGGCATTGCAAAAGGCACAATACAGGGTGGTGTAGATCTCGACAGGCGGCATCACGTCTCTAACGCTTGAGCGTCTTTTATATGGGACTGCTTTTGGGCGCCACAACCCGCGTACAGACCAACACATCGACCTGGGAAGGCAAGCCTGCAACAGCGCACGGGTATAGGGGTTAGCAATAGCGCTGGAAATGGGCACGTCCTCTATCAATGTGAGCTGCCGGCCGCGGCCTGGGCGTTTTCTGCGAGGTCCGCCTCGATGGTCTGACCTGCTACGAGGCGGCGCACCCACCCCGTGTTCGTGTTCATAGTGGAACCGTAGCATAATCATGTTCCTTCGTGAAAGGATCGCGAGTCGCGCAACAGGACGAGATCGTGTTGTCAGGTCCCAAAATTTTTGACCGAAAGTTGCTGCATGTGAGGCAAGCACGTGCTCGCTCGCTGGGGCCAGCAACCTTTTTGCTCGATCGCGCCGCCACGGAGCTAGGCGAGCGGCTTTCCGCGGTCCTGCGCCGGTTCGAAGTTGCGGTAGATCTTGGTACGCCGACGGATGCTGTACGTCGGACGCTTGCAGCGAGCGGAAAAGTCGGCGCGATTATTGCTGCTGCATGTCCTTTTGAGCGCGATAGTTCATTCCTGCGTGTGGCCACCGATGAGGAAGCACTGCCATTCGCCGATAGATCGCTCGACCTGGTCGTATCGGTATTGGCGTTGCAATTTGTCAACGATTTGCCGGGCACGTTGATACAGATTCGTCGTGCATTGAAACCGGACGGGCTTATGCTTGCAGCGCTGATTGGCGGCGAAACCCTGACAGAGCTGCGCGAGGCGATTACGGCTGCCGAAACCGAGATCGAAGGCGGGTTGTCGCCGCGGGTTGCCCCGTTCGCGGACGTGCGCGAACTTGGCGCATTGTTGCAACGTGCTGGCTTCGCATTGCCGGTGATCGATAGCGAACGGCTGGTCGTGCGGTACGATTCAATCTTCGCTCTGGTGCGCGATCTACGACACATGGGCGCGACCAATGTCTTGCGCGAGCGCCGGCGCAAGCCGCTCAAACGCACGACGGTGGAACGCATGGCACAGGTCTATGCCGAGCGCTTTGCGGACGCGGACGGCCGCTTGCGCGCAAGCTTCGAGATTCTCTGGCTCTCCGGCTGGGCGCCGCATGAGAGTCAGCAGAAGCCGCTTAAGCCCGGTTCGGCTGTGCAGCGGCTTTCTGATGCCCTGAACACTCAGGAAATATCGACCGGGGAAAAACCGGGACGCTCCGGCTAGAGCAGTGCCATCAGGTGGGAGATGAGAGGCGCGTCCGCCGGAGGCATCTCATAGTCGCGCAACCGATTCGGTTTTACCCAGGCGAGTTGTTGGCCTTCGGTGGCGATGACAGTTCCCTTCCAGCGGCGGCAGACATAAAGCGGCATCAGAAGATGAAAATCCGGGTAACTGTGGCTTGCGAAGGCAAGAGGCGCGAGGCAGTCTTCGCTCACGGTTATTCCCAGTTCCTCCCTTAGTTCACGTATGAGCGTGTCCTCCGGCCGTTCACCATTCTCGATTTTGCCGCCGGGAAACTCCCACAATCCGGCCATCAACTTCCCTTCGGGTCGCTGTGCGATCAGCACGCGGCCATCTGCGTCAACGAGGGCGCAGGCGGCAACCAGGACGGTATTAAAAGACACTGCCTTTAGCCCCGAGGCGTCCTAAGACCGATAGTCGCTATTGATGACGACGTATTCCTTCGTCAGGTCGCAAGTCAGGACTCGATCGCGACCCTTACCCAGTCCCAGCGCCACTTTGAGGCTGATTTCCGGTTTTTTCATCACCGCACTTACGCTCGCTTCGTCATAGGCAGGATCGCGAGCGCCTTTGTGGGCGACACGAATGCCGCCGAACCATATCGAGAGTCTGTCGCGGTCGGCTGGTTCGCCGGCCTTGCCGACCGCCATTACGACCCGCCCCCAGTTTGCGTCCTCACCTGCAATCGCGGTCTTCACGAGCGGTGAATTGGCAATCGACAAGGCTATGCGGCGAGCCGAAACTTTCGACACTGCGCCCTCGACCACGATCTCGACCAGCTTGCGCGCGCCTTCGCCATCGCGCGCTATCTGTTCGGACAGATTGGCGAGGATGCCGTGCAGTGCCCTTTTAAAGCCTTTCAGGCGCGGATCGGCGGCGCGCGCAATGCGCGGGACGCCCACTGCCCTGCCCGTGGCGAAGATCATTAGCGTGTCGGACGTGGAGGTATCGCCATCGATAGTCACCGCATTGAATGTGTCCGTGACGTTATCCTTCAAGAGAGTTTGCAGCGCGGCAGCAGAGATGGCCGCATCGGTGAAAATGAACGAAAGCATGGTCCCCATACTCGGCGCGATCATGCCGGCACCCTTGGCTATCCCGTTAATCGTCACAGAGGTCTTGCCGATCTTTGCCGTCGCCGTTGCCACTTTCGGAAATGTATCGGTGGTCATGATCGCACGTGCGGCGGCAACGAAATGGCCCGCCTGCGCGCGCGCAACCAGTCCTTCCATCACGCCGTCAAAGGCTTGCGCCTTAAGTGGCTCGCCGATCACACCGGTGGAGGCCAGAAGGACCTCTGTCGGCTTGCAGCCTGCAGTGCGTGCGGCAATTTGCGCGGTGAACCTGCAGGCATCGCGGCCGCTCTTGCCAGTAAAGGCGTTGGCATTGCCGGAATTGACCACCAGTGCGCGCGCTTCTCCGTTTTTTAGGTGTGCGCGACACCATTCGACCGGGGCCGACGGGCATTTCGAGCGCGTGAACACGCCGGCCGCAGTCGTGCCAGGTTCGAACAGAGCGAGCAGAACGTCTGTGCGCCCCGCATAACGGATGCCAGCTGCAGCGGTTGCCAGCCGCACACCAGTAATTGCGGGCATGTCCGATACCTGAACCGGGGCGAGGGGTGAAACAGAAGGACTCATGAGCGTGTCATATTTGAACAAGCAGCTATTTGCCTACCCAAGCGAAATGGCCGGGACAAGCCCGGCCATGACGAAATGATTTGATGAATACGATAGCCTTATTTCTTTGCCGGCGCGGCAGGTGCGGCAGCCTTGTCATCGGCCTTTGCTGGCTTGTCCATGCGCTCGATTTTTGCATCACCGCGGAGCTTGGTGATCAAGTCTGCCTGCGCCCTGCGAACCACGAAATTTTCAATCTGGGGCTTCACCTCTTCGAATTTTGGCGCTTGTTTCTTGCGTTTGTCTTCAACCTTGATTACGTGCCAGCCGAATTGAGTTTTGACCGGCTCCGAAATCTGCCCCGTGTCCAATTTGAAGGCGGCTTCAGAGAATTCCGGCACCATTTGTTCCCTGGTGAAATAGCCAAGGTCGCCGCCATTGGCTTTTCCGGATTGATCTTCGGTAACCTCGCCAGCCACCTTGGCGAAGTCTTCGCCCTTCTTCAGGCGGACAATCACTGCCTTGACCTTGTCCTCGGCTTCCTTACTGGCTTTATCGTCGCCAGCGGTTGTCCGGAACAGGATATGGCGAGCATGAACTTCTTTCTCGTCGCCGATCTGCTTGACGGCCTCGTCATAAACCTTGTGCATCGCGTCGTCGGTAAGTGCTTCCTTACCGACTGATTGCAGCAATCCTTCCATGAGCAGCTTTTTGCGGGCGAACTCGAGCTTGCGCTTGAAGTCGGCCGAATCGCTGAACTTCTTATCCTGCGCGGCCTTCGATACGAGGATCATGTCGGCTACAAACTGCACCAGGTAATCGTGCTTAGCCTCCGGCGACATCGGAGGAATTTGCCCGGCCTCATCTTCCGCAACTGCGAGATCGCTCTGGTGGACTTCAACACCGTTAACCTTTGCCACAAGCGGATCTTGGTCTTGTGCACGGAGTGGCTCACTCGAAAAGATGAGCAGCGCCAGGGCGGGGGCAATGAAAGCAGTCGGACGTGGTCGGACCGGTAAGCCGGCGGCAACGAAAATCGTCATGACTTTGACCTTGAATGAAGGGACTGCCAGTTTGGGCAGGCGGTGCGCGGGACTATTCGCCTAACAACCGTGGCTTTGCAATGGCCGATCAGAGCAGGAGGCCTTAACGTCCGCGTGACCGGAAGCGGCTAAATACCCAGTAAGCTGGCAATTGACAACTTTCCAACCCCCTCATATCTCTCGCATCTCTCGCACGGCAGGCTATTTGCTATTTGCCGGCGCGTTTCGCGTGAAATTTGCCCGAAAAGTGCCGCATTCCGGAGCGCCGGAAGCAAATCCGGTGGCGGCGGCATGATATAAGCGCCCAGCCCAGGTTAGGAGCTCCCGTATGATCGGCGCAGTTGCCCGCAAGCTGTTTGGATCCGCCAACGAGCGGCGCATCCGCAGCTATCTGCCCCGGGTTCGCGAGATCAATGCACTCGAAAGGGAACTGGAAGCGCTTTCCGACGACGCGCTGAAGGCGCGTGCCGAGGAATTCAAGAAGCACGTCGCTGACGGTGTCTCTCTCGACGAAATTCTGGTTCCGGCCTTCGCGACCGTCCGGGAAGCAGCAAAGCGTACGCTTGGTCAGCGTCATTTCGACGTTCAGCTGATCGGTGGCATGATATTACACGAGGGCAAGATTTCCGAAATGAAGACCGGCGAAGGCAAGACGCTGGTTGCAACTCTTCCGGTTTATCTTAATGCAATCGCCGGTCGCGGCGTCCATATCGTGACAGTCAATGATTATTTGGCCAAGCGCGACGCTGAGTGGATGGGACAGATTTACAATTTCCTCGGGCTCTCGGTCGGGGTCATCGTCCATGGACTCGACGATGAACAGCGCAAGAAGGCCTATGATTGCGACATCACCTACGGGACCAACAACGAACTCGGCTTCGACTATCTGCGCGACAACATGAAGTACCGATTGGAGGATATGGTCCAGCGCGGTCACATCTATGCAATCGTCGACGAAGTAGATTCAATCCTTATCGATGAAGCACGTACCCCGCTGATCATATCCGGCCCGCTCGATGACCGATCCGAATTTTACAATACGATCGATAACTACATTCCGCAGCTCGACAAGACGGACTATGAACTCGATGAAAAACAGCGAACGGTTACGCTGACCGAAGCCGGCATGGAGAAGCTCGAGCAGCGCCTGCGCGACGCCGGCCAGCTCAAGGGAGCCTCGCTGTACGACGTGGAAAACGTTTCCGTCGTTCATCATGTCAATCAGGCGCTTCGGGCGCACAAGCTCTTTCAGCGCGACAAAGACTACATCGTACGCAACGGCGAAGTTGTCATCATCGATGAGTTCACTGGCCGTATGATGCCTGGTCGACGGTACTCAGAAGGCCTGCATCAGGCTTTGGAAGCGAAAGAGCACCAGCCCATCCAGCCCGAGAACCAGACGTTGGCTTCAATTACGTTCCAGAATTACTTCCGGATGTATGAAAAACTGGCCGGCATGACCGGTACGGCGATGACGGAAGCCGAAGAGTTTATGGATATTTATGGTCTCGAAGTGCTCGATGTGCCAACCAATATGCCTCTAATTCGCCTTGACGACGACGATGAGGTCTATCGCACGGCGGGGGAAAAGTACCGCGCGATTCTGACCCTTATCGACGATTGCAAGACACGTGGTCAGCCGGTCTTGGTTGGCACGACGTCGATCGAAAAATCCGAACAGCTTGCCGAGATGCTCCGCCGGAAAGGCTGGGAGCAGCACGATTTCTCCGATCCCAATGCTTTTGCTGCCCTCTATTCAGGCGATGAGGGCGCCTCGAAGAAAAAAGTATTCGCCATACTCAATGCACGTTACCACGAGCAGGAGGCCTATATCGTCGCTCAAGCGGGCGTGCCGGGCGCAATCACGATTGCCACCAATATGGCTGGGCGAGGCACCGACATTCAGCTCGGCGGCAATGCCGACATGCGCATTCGCCAAGAGATCAGCGACATTGCGGACTCGCGTGAGCGCGAGAAGAGCCCGCGGGCGGACGAAATCCGCAAGCAAGTAGCGCGGCTGAAGGAAAAAGCGCTTGGAGCCGGTGGTCTCTATGTGCTTGGCACCGAACGCCATGAGAGCCGCCGTATCGACAATCAGTTGCGCGGCCGCTCGGGCCGCCAAGGTGATCCCGGTCACTCCAAGTTCTTCCTGTCCCTGGAAGACGACCTGATGCGCATCTTCGGCTCCGACAAGCTCGACGGGATGTTGCAAAAGCTCGGTTTGAAGGAGAACGAGGCGATCGTTCATCCCTGGATCAATAAGGCGCTGGAAAAGGCGCAGCAGAAGGTCGAGGCGCGCAACTTCGACATCCGCAAGAACCTCCTCAAGTTTGACAATGTAATGAACGATCAGCGCAAGGTGATTTTCGAGCAGCGGCTCGAGCTGATGCGTGAGGAAGCGGTGGACGAAACCGTCGCCGACATGCGTCACTCAATGATCGAAGATCTAGTTGCCAAGCACGTTCCAGAAAACGCCTATCCGGAGCAATGGGATATAGCCGGCCTCGACCGTGCCTTGCGAGAGGTGCTGACACTGGCGTTGCCGGTGCAGGATTGGGGGAAGGAGGAAGGCATCGCCGCCGAGGACGTGCGCGAGCGCGTCGCACGGCGGGCCGACGAATGGATGGCGAGCAAGGTGGCCAAATGGGGCCCAGACGTCATGCGCTACGTCGAAAAATCAATATTGTTACAGACGCTCGACCATCTCTGGCGCGAACATCTGGTTATGCTCGAACATTTGCGCCAGGTGATCGGATTGCGCGGTTACGGTCAGCGTGATCCGCTCAACGAATACAAAGCGGAAGCTTTCTCGTTGTTCGAAGCCATGGTTGCGCATTTGCGCGAGGCAGTGACCGCGCAGCTCATGCGCGTCGAGGTCGTGCAATCTCCGCCCGCCGCCGAGGCTGCCACACTTCCGTACATGGAAGCGCATAAGGTCGACCCCACGACAGGGGAGGATGAGATGGCGCTAGCCTTAGCTCCGGCACTGGCAGGCAATGGCAACGGCGCGCAGGTGCAACGCAAGGCGAGCGATCCGTCGAGTTGGGGCAAAGTGGGACGCAATCAGCTATGTCCTTGCGGATCGGGCAAGAAATTCAAGCACTGCCATGGCAAATTCAGCTAGGCGGTGTAAGAGGTGGCGACGTGATCGGTGGACGAAAGAGCTGCGAGGATCAGTCCGGCGCTCCCGGTTCCGCGGCCGATGATCTCATCTGCCACGATGTGGTGGATGTCATAGTAGGGCAGGGCAGACATTGCAGCGTGCTATCGGGTTGACACTGTCCCTGATAATGTCCAAGCGCTGTCTTGATTTTCCGCGCCAGTTCTTTGCGAAAGTTACGGTCGCGCTTGAGATGCCACTCGCGGCTCATGGCGTGGCGTTTACTCGCGCAACGTTCCAAATAAAGAAGCACCCACGCGCGGCCGCGCGTCGAGCGCGCGCCTTTGCCGGCGTTGTGTTGTGTTAGTCGACGGGCGACGTCGTCGGTCCAACCGACGTAGGTCAAGTGGCGATTGCTCGTGAGGGTGCCGATAACATAGACGTAGCAGTCCATGTTTCGTCCACCTTGGCGTGTTTGAAATCCCTACCGGAAGGTGTTGAAAGAGCCAACCGGGACGACCGGCTGCGCGCCCGCAAGCAAACCGTTATTGCTCGGAGGCGGAGTTGTATAGGCGGTACGAGTTTCCGACTGCTGCGGCGGCTCAGCTGTGGCAGTTTGCACCGGCGGAGTTGGCGCAGGCGGTTTGGGTGCTCGGACGATCACCTCTGTTGGTTTTGGCGCAGTCCCGCGGGGCTTGGCTGCGGCAGATGCTGCGGGCGGAGTTGCTGACGAGGCAGCGCGGACCGGAGCTGTCTGTTTCGGTTTTGCCGCCGGGTCGGTATTGGCGCCGCGCACAACGGCTTGCTCTTTTTCAGGCGTAGCTTCCGTCTTCGGGCCGCCGAACCAACTGCCAATCAATCCGGCAATCGTTGTCGGCTTCTGTTCTGAGGCGGGGACTTCGCCCTGTTTGGGTTGCGGCGCAGACCGCGGCACCGGCGCGCTCGCCACGACGGGCTCCTTCGTCGTCGCGACAGGCTGTGGCCTAACTGACGCTTCCGCGCCTGCGGCCGGCGGAGAGGTATCACGAGACAGCGCGCCCGGCGTGGTGGTGGTGGCGCTCGCCACCTGATAACTGCGGCCGCTATTGGCAAAAACGGTCTGTGGCGAAAGCTTCGCGACGAATACAGGGTTCATGCCACCATCTATGCCAGCACGGGACGGAGCGGTCGCAACGCCATGGGCGATGTACTCCGCCATCTTGTACTGTTCTTGCCGCCGATGATCGAGCACCGCGTCAGCGATGGTGTTGTCGAGCTGATAGGCGGGACACGCACCTGTCGCATTGAATGAAAGTGGTCTGGTGGAATCGTCCGGCGCTACCGCGTCAAAGACATAACGCCTGTCGCAAACGGCAACTTTCGGTTCCTGGTACGTTGCATTGAAATGGTCGTAGCCCTCCTTCAACATTTTCCAGAATGCGAAGTTCGGGTTGTTGCGATGCTTGGCCATGTTCAGCGGGGTCATGCGGAACGGATAGGCCTGCAACTGGAAGGCCTTCTGCCCGCCGAAGAAGGACTCGCGCGCGAATGCATAAATTTCCTGGATCTGTTCATCGGTCATGGCGTAGCAGCCGCGCGAAGAGCAATCGCCATGCACCATCAGGTCGGACCCGGTGTAGCCCATGGCGCGGTCGTAGGCGTTCGGAAAACCGGTATTGAACGCGAGATAGTAATTGGAGCTCGGATTCATCTGCCCGGGCGAGATGGTGTAGAAGCCCTCCGGTGCCTGACGGTCGCCTTGCTTTTTCTTCGGACCAAGATCCCCCGACCAGCGGCAGATCGGATATGTCTTTAGCAGCACGAACTGGCCGTCTCGATTCTGCTTCCAAACCTCCATCTCCGACTCTTCCTTGAAGATGCGGGCCAGGATCGGAGACTCCTTGTCCATGTTTTTCGCCGCCATTTCGGCGAGCATCTTTTCAGAAAGCGGAGCCTTTTCGCGGCCCATAGGAGAAATGGTGTCGGCGTCACAACCGGCCAGTGCGATTGCAGCGACAATAACCACCGACGCCAGCAGCGTGCGGGCGAAAGGTCGATTCAAGCCTGATACTCCCCGTAGCCGGCGGGCCCTTAGCCCCCAATGGTTACCCATAACCCTTAGTCCCCAATGGTTACCCATAAGATGTGGCATCTGCAAGGCGGTTCAACTTATCCCCGCTTATCGCTAAACCCATGGTACACAAAAGAAAATTGCCAAGCCGTTAACCGGCATTACGGCCCATGGTCAGGAACTTTTCGCGACGCTGCTTACGTACCGCCTCGTGGTCGAGTCCCTGCAGCTCCGCAAGAGCATTGGCGATGGCTTCTCCCGTCAAGGCGATGGCGGCCTGCGGGTCCCGGTGGGCCCCTCCGGTTGGCTCCGGCACCACAGTGTCGATCACACCAAAACGCACCATGTCTTGGGCAGTGATTTTCATGCTGGTGGCTGCTTCCGGTGCTTTGACCGTATCACGCCAAAGGATCGAGGCAGCGCCTTCCGGCGAGATCACACTGTAGATGGCGTGCTCAAGCATCAGCACCCGGTTGGCCGTGGCAATCGCGATTGCGCCGCCGGAGCCCCCTTCGCCCAGGATCACCGCGATATTCGGTACTCCGAGCGACAGGCACGTTTCGGTCGACCGGGCAATGGCTTCCGCCTGGCCCCGCTCTTCAGCGCCGACGCCAGGATAAGCTCCAGCTGTGTCCACTAATGAGATTACCGGGATGCCGAAACGGTCAGCCAATTCCATTAGGCGAACCGCCTTTCGATAACCTTCCGGCCGCGCCATTCCAAAATTGTGCTTGAGCCGGCTTTCCGTGTCGGAGCCCTTTTCATGGCCGATGACGCAGACGCTTTCACCGCGGAAGCGGCCGAATCCTCCGACGATCGCAGCATCGTCGCCGAATTTGCGGTCACCGGCGAGCGGGATAAAACTGCCGACCAACCCTGCGATGTAGTCGAGGCAATGTGGCCGTTGTGGATGCCGGGCCACTTGAGTTTTCTGCCAGGGCGTGAGTTCTGCATAGAGCTCCTTCAATGCCACGGCGGCTTTCGACTCGAGCCGATTGATTTCTTCGCCAATGGCGACCGCGTTGCCCATCTCGCCCATCTTGCGCAATTCTTCGACCTTGGCCTCAAGTTCGGCCACCGGCTTTTCGAAGTCGAGATAACTGCGCATAGGTTCGTGCGAGATGTTTTTCGAAGCGAAGTGACGCGGGCGGAACCTTTAAGTCAAGCAAATGGGTTAACTTCGCTTTTGGCTAGTTTCCCGACAATGGATGTAGATCGCGCACCAAGGTCTTCAGCCGCTCTTCCAGCACATGGGTATAGATTTGCGTGGTCGAAATATCCGCGTGCCCGAGCAGGGTCTGCACCACCCGAAGATCAGCGCCGTTGTGCAAAAGATGGCTGGCGAAAGCGTGGCGCAGCACATGCGGGCTCAAACGCTCAGGCCGAATGCCGCAGGTTTGGCCAAGTGCCTTAAGCTCACGCGCGAAATGCTGACGGGTAAGGTGTCCCTGCTCGCCAAAGGACGGGAAGAGCCATTTCGACTTCGCGTCACGCTCAGCTGCGGTGCGCAGCTCGAGATATTCGGACATCGCACATTTGGCCTGCGTGTTGAGGGGTACAAGACGCTCCTTGCCACCTTTGCCGCGCACAACCAATATGCGCTGATCTAGCCGCGCCGCCGAGGCAGGCAATGCCACAAGTTCTGACACGCGCAGGCCTGTGGCGTAACCCACTTCAAGCAGACATAGCAGGCGCGCGGCCCGCAGGCGCTGGACAAGCGCGTGGTCCGTATTTTCGCAATTCGCTCGCGCTTGCTTCAGTAGCGTATCGACATCGCCTATCGAAAGCACCTTGGGAAGAGGGCGCGCGCGCTTTGGGCCCTCCAGCACCGCGGCGGGGTCGTCGCCGCGTTGTCCCTCTGCATAGAGAAAACGGTAAAGCTGCCGCACCGCTGACAGCCGCCGTGCCAGCGACGAAGCCTTAAAGCCGCGCTTGGAAAGGTTCTCAAGAAATGCACGCAGGTCATCGGTCCCGGCGTCGGCGATTGTTCGATCTGTCGCGTGCAGATGCGTGGACAAGTCTTCGAGATCGTTGCGATAGGCCGAAAGCGTATTCTCGCCGGCACCGCGCTCGGCTGCGAGCATGTCGAGAAATAATTCGACCAGTGCTTCGTCGGATGCTCTTGGCCGGCAGATCATCGCCTCGGCTTGTCTCCGCGTTAGTGATTTTTGAGAAACTTGTCAGGCGGAATGGTCACGATGATCTCGCGCGGTTGGTACTTCACAAAGGTGGCGAGTGAGAACACCGCGCCATAACCGAGCCCGACAAGCAAACCAAGAAAGATCAGAAATCTGAATAAGCTCGGCATCATCAAACCCGGAAAGCTTGCGTGCGACAGCGCCTAGCGATTTTAGGCGAGTTACGACCACGTTCCGAGACCGCTCGCAAGACTGCGCGGTCGTCGCGATTACTGCTATATGGAACCCGTGGATTCGCTTCGGAACTATAGCATGGTTAATGGCGCCATTCAAAAACCGACAGAAAATGACCCAGAATTGGCGGTGGTCCGTGCGCTTGGCAGCCGCTCTATTGTGCTCGTCGGTATGATGGGCGCGGGCAAATCATCAATTGGCCGAAGGCTTGCCGGCCGACTTGGAATTCCGTTCATTGATGCTGATAGCGAAATCGAAATTGCGGCAGGAATGACCATTTCCGAGATCTTCGACAAGCACGGGGAACCATATTTCCGCGCCGGCGAGGCGCGCGTGATTGCGCGACTGCTCGACAATGGTCCGCAGGTGTTAGCAACGGGCGGCGGTTCGCTGATTAACACGCAAACCCGCGCGTTAATCGAAGAAAAAGGCGTTTCGATTTGGTTGAAAGCGGACATCGACGTTTTGCTTAAGCGAACAAAACGCCGCACCAATCGTCCACTGGCGGAAAAAATCAAGGACTTACTGCCGGCGCGCGAGCCACTCTATGCCCAAGCCGACATTGTCGTGCAATCGTGTGACGAACCCCATGATACTATAGTCGATGAGATTATGGTCCAACTGCCGAAACATCTCGGTCTTGGCAGGGAGAAACCGTCATGACTGCGCTATTGCGCCAGACCGAGGCGAACGTTGTGAAGGTAGCTCTGCACGAGCGCGCCTACGATATTGCGATCGGCCGCGGCCTGCTTGCAGGTCTAGGTGAGCGAATCAAGTCACTGCGTCCTAATGCGCGAGTTGCGATCGTCGCTGATGAAACCGTCGCCAAGATTTATCTCGGCGCCGCGGAAGCCGCGCTTATATCTTCCGGCATCAACAGTGCGTGCATCATTGTGCCGGCAGGAGAGAATTCCAAAAATTACCCGACATTCGAAAATGTTTGCGAGTCGATCATCGCTGCTCGCATCGAGAGGAATGATCTTATCATCGCGCTGGGCGGCGGTGTGATCGGCGACCTGGCTGGTTTTGCGGCTTCTTGTGTACGGCGCGGCCTGGATTTCGTGCAGGTCCCGACGACGCTTCTCGCGCAGGTCGATTCTTCGGTCGGTGGCAAGACAGGCATCAATTCTCGACATGGCAAGAATCTAATTGGTGCCTTTCATCAGCCGATCCTAGTCATTGTCGATACCGCCTTGCTCGACACATTGCCGAAGCGCGAATTCCGTGCGGGCTACGCTGAAGTTGCGAAATATGGCCTGCTGGCCGACGCGGCATTTTTCGCCTGGCTCGAGAGGAACTGGCAGGATGTATTTGACGGCGGGCCGGCACGCGAGCACGCGATTGCAGTCTGTTGTCGCGGGAAGGCATGCATTGTCGCGCGCGATGAGCGTGAGACGGGTGAGCGCGCGCTGCTCAACTTGGGCCACACCTTCGGCCATGCCTTGGAAGCCGGTTGCGGATTCTCCGACCGATTGCTGCATGGCGAGGCGGTGGCGCTCGGCATAACGCTGGCATTCGAATTCTCCTCTCAAAGAGGATTAATTGCAGCCACGGAGACTGCGCGTGCGCGCGCGCATCTTGCAGCGGTAGGCTTGCCCATCAATTTAAAGGATGTGCCTGGCGGCGCGCCGGGCGCCGATCTTTTGATGGAACTGATCACCCAAGACAAAAAGGTAAGGCGCGGCACGCTCACCTTTATTTTGGTGCGCGGTATCGGTCAGGCTTTTATCGAAAACAATGTCGACGCCGCCGAGGTGCGGACGTTTCTTACTGAAAAACTTGTCGAGCGATGACCGCGAATGAATGGCTGTCACTTGTCGTCGTCCTGATCTGCTTGCTGCTCTCCGCCTTTTTTGCCGGCAGTGAAACGGCGCTCACCGCATCCTCTCGCGCCAGCATGACGCGGCTAGAGAAACATGGAAACAAACGAGCGGGCATCGTGAATCGCTTGCTTGCACAACGTGAACGGCTGATCGGCGCGCTCCTGCTGGGTAACAATGCCGTCAATATTGCAGCCTCAGTACTGGCGACCGGCGTATTGCTCGCCTGGTTTGGCAATGCCGGCGTGTTCTATGCGACCGTGCTGATGACCGTACTGGTGGTCGTCTTCGCCGAAGTGTTGCCCAAGACTGCCGCCTTCAACGCACCCGACCGCACAGCGCTGGCAGTGGCGCGGCCGATGCAATGGGTTGTACGGCTGCTCGGTCCGATTCTGGTAGCAATCGAAAAACTGGTGTGCTGGATCCTCGAGCGGTGTGGGATGGACGTCGATAAGGATCAGGGAGTCTTATCAGCGCATGAAGAATTGCGGGGCGCGGTCGATCTTTTTCACCGCGAAGGCGAGGTGGAAGCGTCCGACCGCGACATGTTCGGCGGTGTGCTCGACTTGCGTGAGCTTGCTGTGTCCGATGTGATGATCCACCGCACGAACATGATCACGCTCGACGCCGACGATTCGCCGGAGGATATCGTCAATGCGGTCATTGCCTCTCCGGTCACGCGCCTGCCGTTATGGCGTGGAAATCCGGAGAATGTTGTCGGCATCCTGCACGTAAAGGATTTGCTGCGCGCATTGCATGCGGTCGACGGCGATGCCGCCAAGGTCGACATAGCCTCACTGATGACGCCGCCCTGGTTCGTGCCTGACACGCGGCCGGTTTCCGAACAACTCAAGGCATTCCGCCGCCGCAAGACGCCATTCGCCCTTGTCGTAGATGAGTATGGGGAGGTCGAAGGTTTGGTGACGCTGGAAGACATTCTGGAGGAGATCGTCGGCGACATTACCGATGAGCACGATGTCGCCATGCCGGGTGTGCGGCGTCAGCCCGACGGTTCAGTCAATGTTGATGGCGCAGTTCCTATCCGCGACCTGAATCGCGTCATGGACTGGAATTTGCCAGACGATGAAGCAACCACTATCGCCGGTTTAGTCATCCATGAAGCGCGATCAATTCCCGAAGTAGGGCAAAACTTCACGTTTTACGGGTTCCGTTTCAGGGTGTTGCGTCGTGCGCGCAATCGCATCACCGCATTGCGCATTCAACCGTTGCCGAGAGCACAGGCTGCGAAGATTGACGTCTAAACTTCGCTTTCCTCCGGCGCGGCCGCATGGATCGCGAGTGCATGGATGCCGCCGGAGAGTTCCCCTGCAAGCACTTGACTGATCATACGGTGGCGTTCGAGCCGGGTCTTTCCCTTGAACGCTTCCGAGACAATATAGACGCAATAGTGAGTTTGCCCGCCTGGCCGGTGTCCAGCATGGCCTTCATGCTGGCGGGATTCGTCCAGCACCTTGAGGCTTCGCGGCGCGAAAGCCTCGGTCAACTTCTTTGTGATGAGATCGGCGGTCCGCATGGTGCCCGCTTAGGACGTGCCGCCCGCTTAGGAGAGGGCAGCCCGCTGGTCAATGGGTGGCGTCGTTCTCAGGTCCAAGTTCAAGCCTTGAAGGCGGCCCTGGCAAAAGCGCATAATATTGGGTCATGAAATTCGACTCACCCCTTTTTGACCGTATCCGTGTCAAACCGGAGAAGGATCGCCGTCCGAAAACGGGCGGCCTGAGCTGCGAATGGCGTGGCTGCAAGGAAAAGGCAACGCACCGCGCACCCAAGGGGCGGGGTCGCGAGAAAGAGTACTGGCGTTTCTGCCTAGATCACGTGCGCGAATACAACCAATCGTACAATTTTTTTGCTGGCATGAACGACGCGGCGGTGATGGCTTACCAAAAGGACGCCCTCACCGGCCATCGCCCTACCTGGAAGATGGGAACCGGCAAAGCCACGACGCGACCGGACCTGCGTGCTTTCGGGAGTCATGCTGATCCGTTCGATTTGTTCGGCGAAGGGGTTCGGGCGGAACAGCGAGCGCGCGCAGAAACCCGGCCGATTCGCAACGCCGAGCGCAAGGCTCTCGGCACGCTCGGACTGGAAGTCGGCGCTACGTCGCAGCAAGTGAAAATGCGTTTCAAGGAACTAGTAAAGCGTCACCATCCGGACACCAATGGTGGCGACCGCTCGACCGAGGACCGGTTGGTGGAAATCATCCAATCGTACAATTACCTGAAATCGGTGGGGTTCGGCTGACCGGCTGGGCCGTGTTCCAGTCAACCCAGCTCCGCCTTTCTCACAGGGGTGACCGCACCTATCTTATTGAAATGATTGATGGTGCTATTCGACTTAGCGGGTTTTTCGTCGCTGTGGCCTCTGCTAAGTTGCCGGCAACAGCCGGACCGTACGAATCGGACCGCATCAGGGGCTTCGGTTTTCCGAAGCCACGGAGGATCAATGACCGCCGCAATGCAAGAGATTGCCGGCCTGCCCGATATGAAAGTGTCGGTTCGGCAGGTCTTCGGAATAGACAGTGATTTGGAAGCACCGGCTTATTCGCAGGTCGATGAGCACGTGCCGGATATTGACGCTGACTATCGTTTCGATCGCCCGACCACACTCGCCATTCTTGCGGGCTTTGCGAAGAACCGCCGCGTAATAGTCACCGGCTACCATGGTACCGGCAAATCCACTCATATCGAGCAGGTGGCGGCCAGACTCAATTGGCCCTGCGTGCGCGTCAATCTCGACAGCCACATCAGCCGCATCGATCTGATCGGCAAGGACGCAATAGTCATCAAGGACGGCCAACAGGTCACCGAGTTCCGCGAAGGCATTCTGCCCTGGGCTTTGCAAAATAACGTCGCACTCTGCTTTGACGAATACGACGCCGGACGGCCGGACGTGATGTTTGTCATTCAACGCGTGCTAGAAGCGTCCGGACGGCTCACGTTGCTCGACCAGAGCAAGGTGATCAAGCCGCACCCTGCATTTCGTCTGTTTGCCACAGCCAACACCGTCGGCCTCGGCGACACGTCGGGCCTCTATCACGGTACGCAGCAGATCAACCAGGGCCAGATGGACCGGTGGTCGATCGTGACCACACTAAATTATTTGCCACACGACAACGAAGTGGAGATCGTTCTGGCCAAGGCCAAACACTATCGCAACGAGCAGGGCCGCGACACAGTCAACAAAATGGTGCGCGTTGCCGATCTTACGCGTAATGCGTTCATGAACGGCGACATCTCGACCGTGATGAGCCCGCGAACTGTCATCATCTGGGCCGAGAATTCCGAAATCTTCAACGATATCGGTTTTGCTTTCCGGTTGACCTTTCTCAACAAATGCGACGAGCTTGAACGACCGATTGTCGCTGAGTTCTATCAACGCTGCTTCGGGGTTGAGCTGCCGGAATCGTCGGTGAACGTGGCACTGACTTGATTTTTTGCGTCTCCCGCGCGGAGAGGAGACGAGTGATGGCCTCTAACATCAAAGCCAAACCGTCGCCAAAGGAATCCCCGACCGAACCGTTCAAACAGGCGGTCACGGGTTGCTTGCGCGCACTCGCGCGCAAGCCCGAATTAGAGGTTGCTTTCGCGGCCGAGCGGCCGGGGCTGATGGGTGGAAAAGTCCGTTTGCCCGAGCCGCCGCGCAAGCTCGGCAAGATTGAGGCTGCGGTTGTTCGCGGTCATGCCGATTCAATCGCCTTGCGTCTTGCCTGTCACGATCAGGCCTTGCATCGCCGTCTGCAACCGGCCGGTCAGCAGGCTCGAGCAGTGTTCGAGGCAGTGGAGCAGGCTCGCGTGGAAGCGATTGGCGCAAGACGCATGAATGGCGTCGCGCAGAACCTCACGGCGATGCTCGATGAACGGTTTCATCGCGGCAAATTCGATCAAATCACCGAGCGCGCCGATGCGCCGATCGAGGATGCGTTGGCGCTCATGGTGCGTGAGCGTCTGACAGGTATGGCTCCGCCGCCGGCGGCCAAGAAACTGGTTGATCTGTGGCGTCCCTTGGTCGAGGAGCGCGCCGGTCGGGATCTCGATCGGCTGGAAAATCTCGTTGACGATCAGCGCCAGTTCAGTGATGTCGTCCACGATTTGCTTGACGCTCTCGAAATGGGCGAGGATCGCAGCCACGACTCAGAGGAAGAAGACGAAGGCGAGGAGGATCGCCGCAAGCAGGAATCCGGAGAAGACGGTGAAGCCGCAGATTCCGATGAGATGCAGCGGATGAGCATGGAAGACATGCAGGTGTCCGTCGAGGACATGACCGACGCTGCCGCCGAGACGGTGGAGGCCCCGACCGCCGATATGGCCGACGACACGGACATGGGCGACGCCGAGACTCCCGGAGAGCCACAGCGCCCGCGCCATTTTGGCGCCAACGAACGGCGGGGGCCGGACTATCGCGCTTTCACAGCCAGGTTCGACGAAACCGTCGCCGCTGAGGATCTGTGCGAGGCAGAAGAGTTGGATCGCTTGCGAGGCTACCTCGACAAGCAGCTCTCCCATTTGCAGGGCGTTGTCGCGCGCCTTGCCAATCGGCTGCAGCGGCGCCTGATGGCCCAACAGAGCCGTTCCTGGGAATTCGACCTAGAGGAAGGTCAGCTCGATCCGGCGCGGCTGTCACGCGTCATCATTGATCCACTGCATCCGCTTTCGTTCAAGGCTGAGAAAGACACCGAGTTCCGCGACACTGTCGTTACGCTTCTGCTCGATAATTCTGGCTCAATGCGCGGCCGTCCGATTACCGTCGCCGCCACCTGCGCCGATATTCTTGCGCGCACGCTTGAGCGCTGCGGCGTCAAGGTTGAAATTCTTGGCTTCACCACGCGCGCGTGGAAAGGCGGACAGTCGCGCGAACACTGGTTGACGGCCGGCAAGCCAACAAATCCTGGTCGCTTAAACGATCTGCGACACATTATTTACAAATCGGCCGATGCGCCCTGGCGTCGCGCGCGCAAAAATCTTGGCCTGATGATGCGCGAGGGTCTTTTGAAGGAGAACATCGATGGCGAAGCGCTCGATTGGGCGCACAAGCGTTTGCTTGGGCGCCTCGAGCAGCGCAAGATTTTAATGATGATTTCCGATGGAGCGCCAGTCGATGATTCCACGCTTTCCGTCAATCCCGGTAACTATCTTGAACGTCATCTGCGCTGGGTGATCGATGAGATCGAGACACGGTCTCCGGTAGAGCTGATCGCCATAGGTATCGGCCATGACGTGACGCGATACTACCGGCGTGCGGTCACAATTGTCGATGCCGAAGAGCTCGGCGGTGCAATGATCGAAAAGCTGGCCGAACTGTTCGAAGAACACGCCCCGATTGAGTGGTCGAGGCCGCGCCCGCGGAGGCGCGTCGCTTGAACGCTTTACCCTGCCGCGCGGCGCTTGCCGGCGTGAACCTCGCTGCGTTGGTCGTTGTCGTCGGCCCTTTCGCCTTTGCAGATCCGCCTCGCTATGCCGCAGGGATTGTGACTTAGAATTCCGCGGAGGCCTCGTGCTTGCGTCAACAATCCGGCCTTCGGTGGCATTTCAGGTATTCATGACGAGTCGATTTATCGCGATTACCGATCGCGGCTCCTGGCTGCGCGGGCGGCTTGTCTATCACAATGGCAAGCCGGCCGGGATTGCCGAAGCCGAAATCGCCCCGAACTTGGATCCGATGGCAAGCTGTTGGTCACGCACGGCTGGTACGACGTCGTAATCCCTCACCGAACGTGATGGAATTCTCTACTTCATCATCGAGCGGGTCGAGCAGACTGCACAGTCCGATTGCCGTCCGCTCGCACGAGGCCAGGCGATTAACGTGCCGCCGGACTTCAAGACGCTCAAATACAATAAAAGTCTCGACTGCCTCGTGGCACAGCGGCAAGGTGTGTTGGCGGGCGAATTGATCGCGGTGACCGAGCGTAGTCTCGACAACGCCGGCAATTTGCGGTCTTTTTTGCCAGGGAACGACGGCGTCAAGCGCTTTAGCGTTGCGCACTGATGATTTTGACGTCACCAATTGCACGGTCCTTCCACCCAGCGATCTGTTGCTGTTGAAACGGCTAATCACCTGTGCGTGCGTGGCGTCGCGATGCGCATTCGTCGCCTGCCGCTCGCAAGTCTCAAGGAAGGCGCGCTAGTCGATGGCCGTTCTATGATCGGGGCCGATCTTGCCTATCAGATCGACAATATGGAAGGGATTGCCGTGCATCGCACTGCAGTCGGCGAGACAATTCTCACCATCGCATCGGACGACAATTTTTCCTTCCTTCAGCGCAGTCTGCTTCTACAGTTTGCTTTGGCGGAGGAATGAACCTGTCCTTTCTTGTCATTACCAGGCTCGTCCAGGAACCCCTCTTTGGAGAACACCGTGCGCCAATAGCAGTGGCAAGCCGCCATTACAACCTCAACGTTGTCGGTCCCGTCAACTCGCCTTGGCGTCGCGTTTCTTTAAAATCTGGCGCTTAAGTTCGAGTATTCGCGGCGCCAGCTCGTCGTCCTTGGCCTTCAGCAGAAATGCATCAAGGCCGCCGCGATGGTCGACAGTCTTCAGGGCATTGGCTGATACGCGCAACCGAATTCTGCGGCCGAGAGTGTCGGAGATCAGCGTCACGTTGCGCAGGTTCGGCAGAAAGCGCCGCTTGGTCTTGACGTTGGAATGACTCACTTTGTGACCGACCAATGGCTTTTTACCGGTCAGGTCGCAACGCCATGACATAGCTCAGTCCTCAAAGAACACCTGCACGAGCACGTGCCGGCTCCGGTCAATCCTCCGGATTCAGATGGGCCGGACGTATAGAGAGCGCGTTTAAAGGCGTCAAGCAACCGATTGCGCAGGATTTAACGGATTTTTCCGCCGTCAGCGGGCTCCGCTCCCGGCGAACACAGTTTCGACTAAATCCGCGCCGACGAAATCCTTTGTGCCAACCGTTCGGCACTAACCCTGCGACCACTCACCGATCACACAGGGCGATTGCGTGCTGGTTTGGGTGATATTATCGGATCTGACCACGGATCGTCAGCTGGCGTCGACGCACGGAAGGACAGAGTTTGCGTTACCTGGTAAAAAGCCTGCCTCTGACGTCAGCCACGCTGCTCTTGGCGATATTGGGCTTGGCCGCGCCGGTATGTGCGCAAGCGCGTCTCGAAGCCCGTTACTCAGCGACGATTGCAGGAATTCCAATAGGGAACGGTAGTTGGGCCATCGACGTCACTGACACGCAGTACACTGCCGCACTCAGCGGGACGACGTCAGGATTGTTGCACGCATTCACAGGCGGCCAAGGCAACGCCACCGCGCGCGGCACACTATCAGGCGGGAGGCTGTCTTCGATCTACGCTGCGACCATAAGCGGCCGTAATAATAAGAAGCTCGATTCGATCCGCATCACGATCAGCAATGGCAACGTGAAAGATTACAAGGTCGATCCACCTGCAGATAACCACCCTGATCGTGTGCCGATCACAGAGGCATCCCAGCGCGGCGTTCTTGATCCGATGACTGGCTCACTGGTGCGGGTGCCCGGAAACGGGGACCTGCTGGTGCCAGAGGTCTGTCAGCGCAAGCAGGAGGTCTTCGATGGTCGGCTGCGTTACGATCTGCAATTTGCTTTCAAGCGAATGGACAAGGTGAAGGCGGCCAAGGGTTATTCAGGTCCGGTGGTGGTTTGCGCGGCCTATTTTTTGCCAGTGGCGGGATTCATCCCTTCCCGCGCGGCGATCAAATATCTGTCTAGCCAGCGCGACATGGAAGTATGGCTCGCGCCAATCGCCGGAACCCGCGTATTGGTGCCTTATCGCGCGCAAGGGCCGACGCCAATTGGCCAGGCAGTGCTAGAGGCTTCAGAATTCGTCTCGATTCCGATACAGGTCGGTGCCTCGGCCAATGGTACGAAGACGCAGTAACCCCCTTAACTCTTCGGGAACTGTCGAATCAACGATTACATTAACCTTAGAGTGGCTTAAACCGACTTGAATTGACGCCCCGCTACTCCATCTTGTACCTGCGCACCTGCCGCTCGCCAGATGTCGCCGTGAACGAAGTTATACAGTGCGGAGTCAGCGATTCGGGCGCGATTCGTTCCAGACTCGTTCTAATGCTTAACCACTCGCATGCTCATCGTCGCCCTGTGATACAGGAAGCCTTCGGCAGAGTGCTCCAACGCTCTGCCACTAGTTTGGATGCGTAATGGCCATTAGTTTTTCTCCCCAGCCTTCCCGGGCATCGCGCACCCGCGTCGCCGGCGTCACTTCGGTACTGGGACCAACCAACACCGGCAAGACCTATCTGGCCATTGAGCGCATGCTTGCGCATTCCTCTGGTGTGATCGGGCTGCCGCTGCGGCTGCTTGCGCGCGAGGTCTACAACAAAGTCGCCGAACGCGTGGGCAAGGACGCGGTTGCACTGATCACCGGCGAGGAGAAAATCAAGCCACCAAACCCGCGCTTCTGGGTCTCCACTGTCGAAGCGATGCCGCGAGGCCTCGACGTCGCCTTCATGGCAATCGATGAAGTCCAACTGGGCGCAGATTTCGAGCGCGGCCACGTCTTCACCGATCGCTTGCTCAATGCCCGCGCCCGAGAGGAAACTCTGTTACTGGGCGCCGCAACTGTACGGCCGATGGTGGAGAAATTGCTGCCCGGCTCCCACATCATTAGCCGGCCGCGCCTTTCAACGCTCACCTTTGCTGGAGAGAAAAAGCTGACGCGGCTGCCGCCGCGGTCGGCAATCGTGGCATTTTCGACGGATGAAGTTTACGCCATCGGCGAACTGATCCGCCGCCAGCGTGGTGGTGCCGCGGTAGTGCTGGGGGCTCTTTCTCCGCGGACCCGTAATTCGCAGGTTGCCTTATACCAGTCCGGTGATGTCGACTATTTGGTTGCAACGGACGCGATTGGCATGGGCCTCAATCTCGATGTTGATCACGTCGCGTTTGCATCCGACCGGAAATTCGATGGCTATCAGTTTCGAAAGCTGAATCCGGCCGAACTTGCTCAGATTGCGGGCCGCGCTGGCCGGGCTACGCGCGACGGCACGTTTGGTACGACTGGACGTTGCGATCCGTTCGAACAGGAGCTGGTGCAGGCGCTGGAAAGTCACAGCTTTGAACCGCTCCGCTTGCTGCAATGGCGCAATAGCGATCTTGATTTTGCCTCGCTCGGCGCTTTGCAGGCCTCACTCGCAGCCGTGCCAAATGAGCAGGGCCTGACGCGTGCGCCCATCGGCGAGGACATTTTGGTTCTGGAGCACGCGGCGCGAGACGAGGATGTACGAGCATTCGCGCACGACCACACCTCCATCGCGCGGCTATGGGATGCCTGCCAGGTTCCCGACTATCGGAAAATTGCGCCTGCCACACATGCCGAATTGGTCGTGACACTCTATGGATTCCTAATGAGAGAGGGTAACATCCCTACCGACTGGTTCGCTCGTCAGGTTGCTCATGCTGACCGGACCGACGGCGACATCGACACTCTCTCCAATCGGATCGCGCATGTCAGGACTTGGACTTTCGTGGCCAACCGGCCGGATTGGCTCGCCGACCCGGACCATTGGCAAGGTGTCACGCGCGGGGTCGAGGACAAGCTATCCGATGCGTTGCACGAACGTTTGGCTGAGCGTTTCGTGGACCGCCGCACAAGTGTATTGATGCGCCGACTTCGGGAAAACACGATGTTGGAAACCGAAATCGGAAAGTCTGGTGAAGTAACTGTCGAGGGCCACGTGATCGGGCGGCTCGACGGCTTTATGTTTGCGCCCGACGTGTCGGCCGCTGGCTCCGAAGCCAAGACGCTTAACTCCGCTGCACAAAAGGTGCTGACTAGCGAAATTGAGGCGCGCGCCACAAGGATTTCACAGGCTTCCAACGATCAGATCGTTTTAGCCTCCGACGGCGCACTGCGCTGGACCGGCAATCTGGTGGGTAAACTGGTCGCAGGCGACGACACTTTGCGTCCGCGTGTGCGCATAATCGCCGGCGAACACCTGGCTGGGCCGGCGCGTGAACTCGTCCAGACTCGGCTCGACCTGTGGCTGAAGACCCATATTGAGAAATTGTTGGCGCCGCTTTTCTCGCTCACTGCCACTGACGACGTTACCGGCATGGCGCGTGGTGTCGCATTTCAACTCGTGGAATCTCTCGGCGTACTCGAGCGACAAAAAGTGGCGGAGGAAGTCAAGGGCCTCGACCAGCCGGCCCGCGCCACCTTGCGCAAGTACGGTGTACGCTTCGGCGCCTATCACATCTATCTGCCGGCGCTGCTCAAGCCGGCGCCGCGCGCGCTGGCAACGCAGTTGTGGGCGATCAAACACGAAAGCCCGGAAGCCAAAGGAGTCAGCGATTTGTTGCATTTTGCGGCAAGCGGGCGCACATCGATTCCAGTAAATCAGGAGACGCCTAAAGCCCTTTATCGAACCGCCGGTTATCGCATTTGCGGTGAGCGCGCCGTGCGCGTCGATATTCTGGAAAGGCTTGCCGATCTCATCCGGCCGGCGTTGTCTTGGCGTGAAGGCGAGCTAGGTCCGAAACCCGACGGAGTTTTCGACGGACGCGGCTTTTTGGTCACCGGCGCTATGACTTCTCTCACTGGCGCTTCGGGGGAGGATTTTGCGTCAATACTTCGCTCGCTCGGCTATCGCATGGACCGCAAGCCGAAATTCATCGGGCCTGCGACATCGCCCGTTGTAGCCGCGGGGTCCGATGCTTCGGCAAGTGTCGCAACACAGTCGTCACCAGCGAGCACTGCTACTCCTGCGTCAAATGAAATCGCGATATCAGTGGCGGCGGCAGAGCCAGCGCCAGCTGAAACCATCTTAGCCAGCGGTGCTGCATCGCGCTCTTTATTACTTGAACCGGACTTCGTTGATGCAGAAGCTGCACCATTGGTGCAGGAGCCGGTGCCTTTCGCGGCACGAGAGCCCGTGGCAACGCCGGGCGAAGCTGAAAACGCTGCGCCCGCGCCAGCCGCAGATGAGGCTCAGGCTGGGAGCAGGCCTGCGGAGTCGACCTTTGTCGAGGTTTGGCGGCCCGCCGCCCGGTTCGAAGGGCGGCCGCGTCGGTTGCGCCGCCAACAGCGCCCGCAACTATCGGAGGTCGCCGCATCCGAATCAAGCGCTGCGCCGGTCGTTCCACCGGCCGAAGGTGCGACAGCGTCCGCCTCGCCCGACGGCGGTCAGCCTGCGCGCGGCCCGCGCAGGCCACGCGATGAGCACGGGGATCGTCCGAATCGAGAAAAACGCCAGGACCGGCGAGAGCGCCAGCAGCGCATGGAGCGTCAAGATAAACGCGCTGAACGGAAAGAGCGCAACGCGCGCCGCGAGCGGCCACGCCGTGATCGCGGTCAGCAGGTTGATCGTGCCGAACGGGAGCAGTATTACGCAAAGCCTCTCGGCAGCACTGCCGGCGGCCGCGACAAACCGGACCCGAATTCGCCGTTTGCCAAGCTCGCTGCGCTAAAGCAGAAGCTGGAACGGAGTGGCAAAGACCCGTCTTGAGCACCTGCACCCAGGAACTGGAACGCCAACGTATCGACAAATGGCTATGGCATGCGCGTATGGTACGGACCCGGCCCGCTGCCGCTGCCCTCACTGCGGCGGGCTTCGTGCGGTTAAATGGCAGGCGCATGACTGTTGCCAGCCATCCGGTACGCATTGGCGATGTAGTCACTCTTGCGCTCGATCGAACCGTAAGGGTCGTCCGGGTGGAAGGTTTTTGCGAAAGGCGCGGCAGCCCACCTGCAGCTCGAGCGCTTTACCGCGATTTGACTTGAGATTCCACGAGCGGGGCCTTCTGTCTTCTGGAGCGATCGGGTGGGGCTGGAGACGGTAGGCGCGCTAGTTGCAGCATATCTGGAGTGAAGATCGGCCGGGGCGGGGATGACGTACGTCGTCGTCGAAAACTGTATCAAATGCAAATACATGGACTGCGTGGAGGTATGCCCTGTGGATTGCTTCTACGAGGGTGAAAACATGCTCGTCATTCATCCGGACGAATGCATAGACTGTGGTGTATGCGAGCCGGAATGCCCTGCCCGAGGCCATCAAGCCGGACACCGAGGCGGGACTAGAGAGATGGCTGGAGTTGAACGCCAAGTACGCAATGACCTGGGCGAATATTACTGTCAAAAAGGAGCCCTCGGCCGACGCCAAGGACTGGGACGGGGTGCCGGACAAGTTCAGGAAGTTCTTTTCGCCGCAGTCTGGAACCGGGGACTGAACACACCCTATTCTGGCACTACCTTTGGTATTGGTTTTGGATGAGGTTCCGTGTGGCGATTAACCCACTCGTTGAAATCGCATGATTTGCGCGTGGAATTCCCTTTCTATGTCGGCTTAAGGCTTTGATTTCGCCTAAAAATGTGCTATATATGCAAAAAATGGACAGGAACGACGTTGCCCTCGGTGCGCTCCCCATTCGGGAGCCTTATTTTTCGGTAGCTGAGTTCCCCGGTGCCCAACTTAGAGGACGTGAGATCCACGCGTGAGCAGTGGCAGGAAAAACGCGTCATAAGTCGAAGAAAGGTTCAACCAGTATGAACCGAGGACCAAAAAAGTCTGCTGCAGTGCGGCGGACCGCCCACGCCTCTCGCAGCGCCGTCCGCGGTGGGGCTCCTGCACCCAAGATGGCCGGCAACCGCAAAGGGCCCGGCGAAGGAGTCATGCCTGGAATGACCAGCAATAAGAAGCCTACGCAACGGCAAGGCTTCAAGACTAATGAATTCATCGTATATCCGGCCCACGGCGTGGGTCAGATCGTGGCCATCGAAGAGCAGGAAGTCGCGGGCGCCAAGCTTGAGTTGTTTGTCATCAATTTCATCAAGGACAAGATGACGTTGCGGGTTCCGACCGCCAAAATCGTATCGGTAGGCATGCGTAAGCTGGCCGAGACCCCGCTGGTCAAACGTGCACTCGAGACACTGAAGGGCCGCGCGCGCATCAAGCGCACCATGTGGTCGCGCCGGGCGCAGGAATACGAAGCCAAGATCAATTCGGGCGACATCGTTGCGATTGCCGAGGTTGTGCGCGACCTTTATCGGTCGGAGACCCAGCCGGAGCAGTCTTATTCGGAGCGGCAACTGTACGAGGCCGCGCTGGATCGGCTGTCGCGGGAGATTGCAGCGGTGCAGCGGGTCACCGAGACAGAGGCGATCAAGGAGATTGAGGCAGCGCTCGCCAAGGGTCCACGCCGCGGTCCGAAGCCGACCGAAGAGGCGGTTTCTGACGATGGCGTCGAGGAAGAAGCAGCTTGACTGCGAAGTTTACTCGTCAAGGTTTCAGACGCCCGGCCACGCGCCGGGCTTCTATTTTTTTACTTTATGCAGGGCTTGAATTGATTAGTGGGCAGCGGCCGTTAGTTGCCCGCTCGGCTTACCTGGCTTATATGCCGGCCAATCAGCCCCCGACGTTCAAGGGAGTAAGTAATGACCGCTATTCGCGGCTACGTTGCGCCGACCACTGAAGTTGATGCACTGGGTGTGCATTCGCTCGACCAGTTTGTTTTGGCGGTACCTGATGCGTCGGTGGCACAGGATTTTTATGGCAATTTCGGACTCGATGTAGGACGCGACGGCAACGCACTCGCGATCAAGACCTATGGCCACGATCACCGGTGGGGATCAGTTGTCGAAGGCAGCAAGACCAAGGCACTGCATCATCTCTCATTTGGCTGTTATCCCGACGATCTCCCGCGCCTGAAGGCGCGCATCGAAGAGCAGAGCGTCAAACTCATCGATCCGCCGCCCGGCTTTGCGAGCAACGGTTTCTGGTTCCGAAATAGCGAGGGCGTGCTGATCGAGGTGAAAGTCGGGCCGAAAGTGTCACCTTACAAGAAAGCCGACAGTCAGTGGGTTTCCGTCCCTGCAGGGGTTGCTGGCGCCACCACCCGGGAGAAGGCGTCGCCGGTGCGTCCGCGCCGGCTCTCGCATGTGCTGATTTTCACGCGCGACGTGAGCGAATCGATCAAATTCTATGAACGAACGCTCGGTTTGCGGCTATCCGACCGCGCCTCCGACCTCGTCGCCTTTATGCATGGCATCCACGGCAGCGACCATCATCTCCTGGCCCTGGTGAAGTCAAGCGCTCCCGGCTTCCATCATTGCAGCTGGGACGTGGCCAGCATTAACGATATCGGCCTTGGCGCCATGTGTATGCATGACAAAGGCTGGACCAAGGGATGGGGACTTGGCCGGCACGTGCTCGGCTCGAACTATTTCCACTATGTGCGCGATCCATGGGGCAGCTTCTCAGAATATTCCTGCGATATCGATTACATACCGAAGGACGAACGCTGGGCATCCGGCGACTACAAGCCGGAGGATTCTTTTTACCTCTGGGGCCCGGACGTGCCGCCCGAATTCACGATCAATTACGAAGGCGGCGAGAGTTGACGCAGCTGCCTTGAATAGCGCTGGGCCCTCAGTCGACGACGATCTTGATCTTCTCGCCCAGCTTTAACCGGTCATGCGGGCCGAGGCCATTGAGCGTCCGGAAGCGCTCGAGCGAATGATCGGACGTCGCCATGCGATGCGCGAGCTTTTCGACCGTATCGTTTACGCCGACCGTAACCACCTTCAGATGCAGCGGCTTCACTTGCTCGCTTTCCTTCAGAGTCATGCGGCGAAAACTCATAATCGATTCGCGAAAAGCGCGATCCACTTGCGGGGTCCTTGCTTTGGCAGCAAAAATAAAGCGGTAGACTTCACTGCCAAAGCGCACGGCGTATAGACGGAATGACCAGTTTCCGCCGACGGCAGTTGCGGTCGCTGCCGGGAACCCGTTGAGTGAAAACTCCTCAACGCTCGTGGTATCGACATTCTCCATCCATCCCGACTTTAGGTAATCCGGCAGCGTCTGCTCAGCCGGGACACTGATGACATCTAGGCGGAGGGCTTCGTCGCCGCCCTCTTTGAGTCCGAGAACAGCCTGCGCGGTATTGTCGAGCGTAAAGCCGGGTGGCGCTACGAACGTGAAGCCAAGCTTGGGGTGAAGAAAATGCCGACCGCGCGCGAAACCTTCGCTAGGATCCTCGCCATAAACCATTCCGTCGAGATTGCTGAGGTATTCGCTGCGATCGCGGTCGCCTGTGCCGGGGCCGCTGAACTGGCGGGCATTTGAAAGCGCATTTTTCACGCGCTCGGGGGTAGCGGGATGGCTGGAGAGAAAGTCCAGTGCGCGCGGGTCCACGCCGCCGGCGGCGGCTTTCAGGTCGGCATTTCGCTGCATGTCGGTCAGAAACCGTGAGGCACCGTACGGGTCGAATCCTGCACGCGCCGAAATACCGACACCAATACCGTCGGCCTCGAATTCCTGTGCGCGCGAAAACGCAGCGAGCGTAAGCTTGGATTTGGCGAGCGCCAGGGCTCCCACTTGCGGGTCGCTGAGCACATCATTGACCACGTGACTGATGATCGCGACCTGTCGCGCCTGTTCCTCGCGAATCGCCGCATGGCGCGCGATCACGTGGCCCATTTCATGCGACAGCACAGAAGCGAGTTCGGCTTTATCATTTGCGAGAGCAACCAGTCCGCGCGTGATGTAGAGCCGTCCGTTAGGTAGCGCGAAAGCGTTGATGGCCGGGGAGTTAAGAATGATGACCTGGTATTTGAGATCCGGCCTCTCGGATGCCGCCACAAGACGATCAACGGTTTTCGCGATCATTGCTTGCAGCCGCGCGTTTTCATATTCACCGCCATAGGAAACAAGTATGCGTGCGTGCTCGCGCTGAGTTGCAGGCTCGCGCTCGGCCTGCGGGGACGCCTGGGGCAGGGGCAGCGACACTAAGCCGTGGTCCGGCGTGCTGGTACACCCGGCCAGTAACAGCAACGCCAGGACGGCAGCGATCTCGGTCGCGCGGCAGGCAAATCCGGTCTTTAGCCCACTCATGCCGCTTTGCTCACAATCGCCTTCCCTCGACGAATTCGATCTGTTCTAGAACTACGGGTTCGATCACCGGACCGCTACAGTGTTCGATCCAACCGCGTGCGCTGATCGGATGACCCTCTAACCGTTTTGGACCGATGCTAGCCGAGGCAAATTCTCGCCGATGACGCTTGAGAATGCGTGACAGTAAGTCTTGCGTTTAGCACCGCCTGAAGTTCAGTGATATTGTGGCGCCGCTTTCCTGCACCGACAAGACCTTGCCTACTACCAGCGCAAATTGCCCCCGCGCAGCCGTAATCCGGGCAATATTTTCCGACCGCAAAGGGGCGAAATTGGGGTTGGCCCAAAGACCGCGACGCGACATGCGTGCAGCCTGTTCGGCATTTAAAAGTTTGTTGACGCAGGCCTTGTCACCGATCCTCGCTGACACCCGTGCCTGACCTTGCTTCAACTGAAGCAGAAAAGTATTCATGAAATTTCAGATTTCTCCGGAAGCTCAGTCGGACAGAGGTGACGGGCTGCGTGGCACGGCGCTAGAATGCATGGAACAGTTTGGAAACAATTAAGACCGCCCGGGGATCAATGCAAGCGCGTCGCACTTTGCCAAGCCGCCGAACCTTCCTACAATCTGCCGTCGGCGGTATACTGGTCGCATCCGGCGCACGTGCCCAGACCAACTGGCCGGATCACACTGTCAGGATCATCGTGCCCTATCCGGCGGGCGGGTCGACCGACGTGCTTACGCGTATTCTCGGCGAGCGCCTGAAGGACATCCTCGGACAGCCCTTCGTAGTCGAGAACCGGGCCGGTGCCGGCGGCAATATCGGCATTGCTGCGCTGACCAGCAGCCCGCCCGACGGCTACACCGTAGGTGCCGCCACCATTGGTCATTTTGCAATCAATCAGTATCTCTACAGCAAGATGCCTTACGACCCTGAGCGCGATATGATTCCGGCGTCTCTGACTTGGGAATTACCTAATGTTTTCGCCGTTCCCACAGATCATGTGCCGGCAAAAACGCTAGCTGAATTTCTCGCTTGGGCGAAGCAAAAAGGGCAGATCAGCTTTGGCAGCCCAGGTGTTGGCACAACGCCACATCTTTCGGGCGTGATGTTCGTCAAGCGCTCCGGGATCGATGCAGTCCATGTCCCTTTCCGCGGCGCCGCCCAAACCATTCCCGCGATGCTCGCTGGTGACGTAGTTTTCGCAATCGATAATCTCGCGTCATATGTGCCGGTCATCCAGTCGGGAAAAATGCGCGCACTCGCGGTGACCTCGGCGCAGCGCTGGCCGAGTTTGCCGGATATACCCACCATGGGCGAAGCCGGCATCAAGGATTTTATCGTGACGTCATGGGCGGCATTCGTGCTGCCGGCGGGGACTCCGCGGCCGATCATCGACAAGCTCTCGGCAGCTCAGCGGCACATCGCAGCAGAACCGGAAGTCCAGCAACGCTTCCTTGTTGCCGGCGCGCGCGCCGTTTCAAGCACGCCGGAAGAAGCGCTTGCCTACGCCGCTAAAGAACGGGCGATTTGGAAAGAGCTCGTGGCGCTCTCGGGAGCGAAAGCAGACTAGCAAAGTTCAGCGAGCGAGTGCACCGTGGGCACGCTTGTGCTAAATCGACAGCCGACGGTCCCGTAGCTCAGCTGGATAGAGCAGCGGTTTCCTAATTCTATGGCCTACATTCCGGCAGGTTTCCGCCTGTCCCTCAAGCTCCCGATCTGTGGCGCTTTTTGAGCATTTTAGGAATCCTCGTCTTCGCTCATCCTGCCCCGTGCTACCGAGTTCGGTAGCAAATACGGTAGCAACGTACACCAATTGTTCTTGGTCGCATCCGCTCTCTCATAGAACCGTGCCGCGCTATAATCACCGACCACTCGCTTTGAGTGCCGTGAATGCCAAGTCATTTGGCTTTCACCCGGTCGTGATCCCGGTGAGCTACACCTTCCCCGATGGCGTCTTGGTGCCCAAGGGGCAATTAATCCTCGTGATCGACACCGATGTCCCCGGCAAGCCGCCCACCGATGACCGTGGGGTGCTCAACACCGAGGTGCATCTGACCATTCAGTGGTCCGCGTCCTAAGTAGCTGCCGCGTCAACAGAAATAATTTCGGGAGTCACCCCCCCTTCAGGGTCAGGCGCATGATAATCAGTGACAATTGCGGCGCGCCGCCGTTGAGTATGAGAGGAAGGCCTGAGCGCCCGCAAAAATCGCTGTCGATGTCAGCTCCAGCACAAAATGAATAAGCGCTCACTGATGTGGCGGACGCCTTTCCACAATTGCTTCGGCGGCGTTCTGGTTAATTTCGACCAAAAATCTTGGCACGGATGCTTGCTTCTAAAGGATAGGGCATTACGCCCTAGGTCATTACGTCCTAGGTCATTACGTCCTAGGTCATTACGTCCTAGGTCATTTTGACGTATCCGCTCTCCTCCGACCCTATCGCGCGCATGGCCGAAACGCTGGAGCTTCAAGCGCTAGTTTGGTCGATGGTCAGCCCGTATCGAGCGGTCATCAGTTAATAAGTAGTTAGTGCAGATACCCCCTATCTGACGGGGCACATCATGAACGACCTGCCATGTCGCTTTACCCCCAAAAGCGGACATGTGCAGTGCAGTAGCCGATGTCCGCTATGGGCCAAAAGCGGACATCAATCATTTTTCAGGGCGCCGTTGCATGTCGGGTTAAGCGAGGGCCACGTGTACCACTAACTGGCCCTCAGGGGGATGACGGGTAATGTGCCCCTTGCCTGTCGTATCCTCCGCTAGCACAACGCTGCCTGCGGGGAGTCGGCGGATGTCGCCATCGCTCGTCTCGAATTCGA
>DATFXJ010000036.1:0-8773 GCA_035315965.1 Pseudolabrys sp. | reverse complement strand
CCCGCCGAGCACCATCACGATCGCCACCAGGATGACCACCGTATTGATGGTGGCGTTCGGGCTGGCGCGTCGTCTGTGTGCCAGCTTGCGCCTTACTTGTTTCCTGGCCGCCGTTCGCTTCTTCGCCATGTCATGGAGCTCCCTCGATGGTGTGGCCCTCAGGCACTGCACCTCAATGTCGCGTCAGAAAACTGTCGCAAAGCAACCCCCTCCGGGACCAAGCCGTCTAGGCGCGCAATATCCCAGAGAAGCCGAATCACACGACGTGAAAATTAGCCGATTCGTGAGGCCGATGGTGGACGTTGTATGGGCCTAATCGGCGTGAAACCTGTTGTCCCGGTTGAGGCGCTATGGTCTGATCGCATTTGAAATCATGCCGCAGCGGGTATTAATAACGGCTGGCGCCACTGGCATTGGCCGCGAGTTTGCGGGTACCTTTACGGCCAACGGCGCAAAGGTCTTCGTCTGCGACATTGATAACAAGGCGCTTTCCGCTATCGCTAAAGAGATCCCCGGCGTTGTCGCCAGCCGTTGCGATATGGCGATCAGGGCCGAAATCGAGCGAATGGTGCCCGAGGCAGTTAAGGCGCTGGGCGGCCTCGACGTGCTCATCAACAATGCCGGCATTGCGGGCCTGACGCTGCCGGTCGATCAGATGCCGCCAGCCGATTGGGACAACGTCGTCGCCATCAATCTCACCGCCATGTTCGACGTGTCGCGGCTCGCTATTCCGCATCTGAAGCAATCGAAGGCAGGTGTCATCATCAACATGTCGTCGATCGCTGGGCGCTACGGCTTTCCCAACCGGAGCCCATATGCCGCGACCAAATGGGGCGTGATCGGGCTGACCAAGACATTGGCGATGGAGCTCGGCAAATGGGGCATTCGCGCCAATGCAATCGCGCCCGGCGCGGTCGAGGGCGACCGCATCATTCGCGTCTTTCAGGGCCGCGCGCAGCTCAGCGGCCGGTCCATGCAAGAGGTGACGGCCGAGGCGATGGCAGCGCAGTCGATCAAGGCAATGATTGACCCGAAGGACATCGCCGCGCTCGCGGTGTTCCTCGCTTCGGATGCCGCAAAGTCTATCTCGGGACAGGTGATCCCGATCGATAATGACCGGTATATGCCATAAGCCGTGTTGTCCAGACGGACTCGACTTAAGTCGTAATAATCGTCGATTTAATTCGTAAAGATTCAAGCAAGCACATTTTAAATCGCTAGGACTAAATTGATCGTCTGCTGCGCTTATTGACCATGCTCGTTGCGGCCAGCTTGGACATTAATCCTCTGTGACGACAAACAAATCGGTGCCGTCGGTAAAGTCGCTGCGGCTACTCTTCTAAGCCTATGGACGAGCTTAGGTCAGCGCCTCGGCCACGGACCGCTCAAAGGTTCTATCGGCAGTGGTGGCCGTGAGAAATCATCCTGTGGTGGCCTTGGCCGTGTAACCCCCGGAGGTTTTTTCGCCGGCTTCTGCTGCGCGAGTTTCCCTGCGCTGCCCTTCCTGCGGTCTTGTTGCTTCATGTCGGCCGGTGCCGAGGCCAAAGCGCTTGCCGCCTCGGCCGGCACAACCTTGGGCTTGGCCGCCACAACGGCCTCTGGGTTGGGCTGGCCCGTCACAGGTGCTTCTGGCGCAGCCCGGGCAGACTTCGCTTCGCTGCCGTTCGGCCAGGCAAAGTTATCGGCTCGGCCGGGTGGGGCAGCAACTGTCTCGCCCTTCGCCAGAACCTTGACAGCGGTGGCGTCGCCGTGAATGGGACTGCTGCCGGGGCCACCAAGCAACTCATCGGAATCTTTCGGCGTTGCTCCTCCGGTCAGCGGGACCACGGGCCCTGTCAACGGCCTCTCGGCCGGCTTCGCCCCGGATGGCGCTGGCTCGACCAATCCGGAGGGCAGCGCCACGGGCACTCGATTACTTATATTTCGGCTCAATTCGTGTTCGACATAACGCGCGAGCTTGACCGCTCCAGATTTGGTGAAAAATACGCCATCGCTCAAGCGCAACCGGCGCACTTGGCCCTCATAGTCGGGCCCGTAATTTGAGTACTTGCCGGCTTCATCCACGAAGCCATCCCACACGTCGACGTAGGTGATGCCGGCGCGCTCGGCGCGCGCGCGATAGAGATCGTTGAGATAAGCAGCGTCGGCCGTCGAGCGGGCGCCGCGAATTGATGGCAGACCAACCCAGATCACTGGCACGCCCTTGCCCTTGAGAGCGGTGATCGTGTCATCTATGCGTCGTGAATAAATCTTTGCCCATTCATCCCCCCGGAATTCGACAGGGCCGCCGGCTTTATTGCCGGACTGCGCCACGCGCGCGCCGGTCTCTTGCGTATCGTCGGCCTTGGCGGTCTTTTGCCCGGTCCTTTTTTCGGCCTCGTCCTTGGCCTGCTGGTCCTTGGCTCTCGTTTCCGCTTCCTTGACGAGATCCTTTTCGCGAATGTCCTGACGATCATTGACGCCGACCATCATAACCACGTAATCGGCTTTCTCCTGTCCCAACGTATCGCGCGCGACGTGCCACCAGTCGAGATCGCCTTTCGCGTCGTAACGCAGTAGGCCTGAGTAAAGCTTGTTCTTGCGGACGATGCTAATCTCCGGCGAATCCGAAAATACATCTTCGAGGCCATAGGCAAGCCAGTCGGCCATGTCGTCGCCCATCACCACAATTGAAGTGGTAGGGGCGACTGTAGATTCAGTTTGGCGGGGCGACGGCGCACGCGAGCTTTCGGCCGGCTGTTGCGCGTGTTGTTGGCGTCGTGGTCGCGGCTGGCTATATTCGTCTTCGCGGGGCCGCGAATTGTATGGGCTGAACCAATTCTGGAAGAAACCGCCCGACTGTGGCCGGGCTCGTCTGTACTGGTACTGGTCCCTGGACTGATACTGCTGATCCCAGAAGAACTGGGCTTCCGCTGTCACGCTGGCCAATTGGGCTACCGCCAGAACGGCTGCCGCAACCAACCAGCGCATACGCAGTTCGCGAGACATTTCAATAGCTCGTTTAGCATTCGATTTCGACAACAATTGGTCGCCACCGCGTTAATCCGATGAAGTTCCCGTCGGCGGAAGCGAGCCGCATCACGCCGCGCAGTGCGTGAATATTTGCGCGTGAGCCGGATGAGCGTAGGGACTGAAAGCCGGCTCGCACCCAAGCAGCGGTTTGCTGGAATTTGGCTTCGAATTCGTATTGTCCCGGACCGGTCGTGCTATCGGTGCCTGCGGCAACCGGTCGCCTTTAGCGTCCCGATTGACCGAGATGGTCACACCAGCCGCACTATTTACCGGGCTCGTCAACGCGCAAATGACGCCGGCGATCAGGCCGCTCAAAATGATAGCTGCCGCTCCATTCTTTAGCCTAGCGCCACATTTAATACGCATGGCAGTTCTCCGACGCGGATTGCGATCGTTCAAAAAGTAAGAGCGTTCAAGATCAACAGGCCCATAAATACGGCTGTCAGCGATAGGCCGAAGACTTGTGTCGTTGCGCGCTCGTTGAACATGACGTCACTCCCCGCCTGTCTCAATTTCTATTCACGTATGCAAAGCTAAAACCCGCCAGAGCAACCACGCCAGCATACGTAGGTAGCCGCCAGGTATAGGAAGAAGGCGCCGAACCTATACGTAGGTGCAATATGACGGTCCATGATTACGGCGATCCGGCCTGACGCGCCGTGATACTGGCGGGACCCAAGGCTGTCGCACTATGGATCTATGGGGGCTTTCCACATTTTGATGCTTCCTCCCAGAGATAACTGCGGACATCCGCTAGCTTAAACGAGCAGCCGCGGTTTTCGTTCCCAAAAGCGAGCGTTTAAACTTTCCAGTTCTGGTTTACGCTGGGGTCGGTTTAGGGTGACGGGGCAACATGCGCCTAAAACATTGCATCAACTATCAAGATTTCCGGGAGCTGGCGCGACGACGTCTGCCAGGCCCCATTTTCAATTACATTGATGGAGCCGCCGATGATGAGACAACTTACCGAAGAAACACCAGTGCGTTCGAAGAATGCGATCTCGTGCCGAATGTTTTAACCGGGGTTGAGCATGTCGACCTGTCAGTCAATGTCCTGGGGCAAAAGTTGGAACTACCCTTTTATTGCTCGCCGACGGCGCTGCAGCGGCTATTCCACCATGAAGGCGAACGAGCCGTCGCGCATGCTGTACAAAAATTCGGAACCATGTTTGGCGTATCATCACTTGGAACGGTCAGCCTGGAGGAGATCTCCTCCAATTTTTCGTTCCCGCAGGTTTATCAATTCTATTTCCATAAGGACCGCGGCCTAAACATGGCTATGCTGGAGCGGGCGAAAAGTGCCGGCGTGCGCATCATGATGCTCACCGTAGATTCGATTACCGGCGGCAATCGTGAACGCGATCTTCGTACCGGATTCTCGATCCCGTTGCGGTTGACGCTGGAAGGTCTGGTTCAATTCGCTATTAAGCCGAAATGGGCTGTCGACTACCTCATGCACGAGAAATTTCGACTGCCACAGCTGGAACGGGACGTCGTAATGGCGGGAGGCACGACCTCGATAAGCGACTACTTCACGACTATGCTTGACCCTTCGATGAACTGGCGCGATGTCGCAGAAATGGTAAAGCAATGGGACGACAAATTCTGCTTGAAAGGAATTATGAGCGTCAACGATGCCAAAAGAGCTATTGACATCGGCTGCTCGGGAATTGTCGTTTCGAACCATGGTGGGCGCCAACTTGACGGCTCACGCAGCTCATTCGACCAGTTGGCCGAAATCGTCGACGCGGTCGGCGACAGGATTGAAGTTTTGTTCGATGGCGGAGTCCATCGGGGGACACATGCGCTCAAGGCACTTTCGTTGGGCGCCAAGGCGGTAGGCCTCGGCCGATATTATCTTTTCCCGCTTGCGGCAGCCGGACGGGCTGGCGTAGAGCGAGCGCTCGGATTGATGCGTGCAGAAATCGAACGCGACATGAAGTTGATGGGTTGCACTTCTATTGCGCAGCTGTCTCGGAGCAATCTCAGATTCCGCAATTCGTTTCGCCGGGAGCAAGCGACCGCGCAATGCCATTAGTGAATGCTCGGGCGATCGTAGGGATATTTGCGAGCCGATTCCATGTCGGCAGCTTAGGATTTTGTTGATCACTTTCTGTTTGCGCGTCGCCTCTATGGTTTTCTCTGACTTCGTTACCGAAGGCTCGCGTTCAGCTGCGAAATTTAACACCGGTCGTTCTGTGTTGGGCTTATTCGGGGAGGACTTTGAAAGGCTCGGTTAATTCGATACGACGACCCGGCTTTCCAGAGGAGTGCGATCATAAAGGTAGATCACGTCGTCATTGACGAGCCGGATACAGCCTTCGGAGGGGAGCCGGGCAGGAGACGGATTGGAACCATGAATACGATAATTCTTGTCCAGGTAGAGGACGCGGGCGCCAAGTGAATTTGTATCGCCCGATTGCGACTGATTCCCAGGCAACTCCTCCTTTCGCACAACGTGATAGAGCCCGGCCAACGCGGTGCATTCGGTGCCCACGCCAATGTTATAGCGCAACGCGGACATATTCGGTCGGACAACGTAGAGAAAGGTCTGCGATTTGTCGACCATGATCGTACCCGCCGGTTGGTTCGTCCGGTAGTAAACCAACTGACGCAGGCGGACATAGTCTGGCTTGGCATCGGACTGCTCGGCGGCCACGGTGACACTTCGTGGGCTGGCGATGCTGCGCACCTCGGACAGAGTGCGCGGCCAAAAGTGATAGATCGCCAAACCCGCGCCGAGAAAAAGTACGGCGAAAAACGTACCACCGAGAATACGCAACGGCCTTCGAGTGTCCCTCAGCGGCGGCCTGTCCGGATAACCTGCCGCAGGTGCGGCATAGGCCTCATGCGCCGGCTTCGGCCGGGGCGGCGCAGCGCGGCGCATGGTGTCCATTTCGATCCGCTGGATCGCAGCTTCAAGCGCCGCGCTTTCCGCCTTCAGGTCGGCGTGCCGCAATGCGGGGGCACGAAGTTTTTCGGCCAACGTCTTGCGAGCGCGCTCGTAAAGAACGTAGCGCTGTTCCCTGCTATTGGGATTCAGCGCCGCGACCGCACGAGCTAACAATGGATAATAATCGGCCACCGGTTCACATTGCCCATACGCTATACGCTTCGATTGCACCCTAACTCCAGGGCTGACAGCGGCGGAGGTGTCAGCCTAGCACTTGCAATCAACGAAGGCACCATATTGGCATGCCGGTTTTCAACGGATCGGAGGGGCATAGAGAATTCCCCCTTTGCTCCACAGTTGATTGATCCCGCGCGGAATGCCAAGCGCGGAGCCGACACCCACCGTTCGCTCGTAGACTTCGCCATAATTGCCGACAAGCCTGATTGCGTTGGCCGCCCAATCTTTGGTCAGCCCCATCCGCCGTCCATAATCGCCTTCGGTGCCGACCAGACGCCTGATGTCTGGATTTTCTGACTTCAATGCCTCGTCGATATTCTTGGAGGTTACGCCGAGTTCTTCGGCATTGACTAGAGCGAAGAGCACCCACTTCACGATGTTAAACCATTGCATATCGTCCTGGCGCACAACTGGGCCAAGTGGTTCTTTGGAGATAACATCCGGCAGAATGACGTGCTCATCGGGCTTCGACAGCGAGAGCCTGATAGCAAAAAGCGCAGAGACGTCTGCGGTGAGCACGTTGCATTGCCCGGAATCGTAGCCCTTGATCGCACTCTCGAGAGTCGTCAAAGCAAGCGCCTCGTGGTTCATTCTGTTGACGCGGAAGTAATCGACGAGATTAAGCTCCGTCGTTGTACCGGCCTGCACGCATACTTTTGCGCCGTCGAGATCGAGCGCGGTTTCCTTTTTCATGGCCCTGCGAACGAGAAATCCCTGGCCGTCATAGAAATTCGTCGCGGCAAAGGTCACCCCGAGCTCGACTTCGCGCGATATGGTCCACGTTGTGTTGCGCGAGAGCACATCGATGCCGCCCGATTGAAGTGCTTCGAACCGGCGGGTGGCGTCGAGCGGGATATAGTTAACCTTGGTGGTGTCATTAAAGATGGCCGCCGCGATCGCCCGACACAGATCGACGTCAAATCCGCTCCAGTTGCCATTGCGGTCGCGTGCGGAGAACCCGTAAAGACCTTCGCTGACGCCGCAATTGAGCGTCCCGCGATCCTTGACCGCCTTGAGAACCTGCTCATTTACGGCTGAGGCAAATTGAGCCCCGAGGATCGAAAGCAGCAAGACCAGAAATGCCGTAATTGGCCTCCCAAGGCGATCCGCTCGCCGCCGATAGACGTGAAAATCTCGCAACTGCCTCATTACCTTCCCCCGAGGCTCGATGTATCGGGGCTAAAAACTAGCATACTGAAAGGGGGCTGGTATAAGCGACGCACGCGGATCACCGTTGCGTTAGCGTGGTATCGTATGGACTCGAAGGCATGACACTTGAACAGCATCGGATTTCGCAGTTCCTCCCCACAGGGTCGCGATTTTTATGCTTTGCCGGCCCACTGCTCGTGGCAATGCTATCGGCGGCAGCCGCACAGGACGTTCGGGGCCTGGAAGTCTGTACGGCCGAAAAGCAAATGGAGCGGCGGACCGGATGCCTGCAGGCTAATATCGAGTTTCTACAGCAAGCGTTGGCAAAGATGGCACGCGAAACGCAGGAAAAAATCGCCACCGCCGGTCGCGATCTGGCCGCTGCCCGAGCCGAAATCGCCGCGCTCAAGGTGACAATTGCGAAGCTGGATAGCGAACTGACGCAGATGAAAGCGAAGGCCGAACCAGGCACGAAGTAGATGGCCAAGTCCGCTTTGGGTCGAGAGCCAACAGTCCAAACGATTTTTGGTAACAATTCTTTCATAGGCTCAGCGGGCGAATAGAATCCTGCTCACCTGTGCTCAGCGGCAAAACAACGTGAAATACCGTGCCACGTGAAGCTCCCGGCGATGCCCACAGGCGTCCGCCGTGAGCCACAATAATTGAACGGCAAATCGCGAGTCCCATTCCCATTCCGGTCGGCTTGGTGGTGAAGAATGCTTCGAAGATTTGTTCCGCATTCTTGGGGTCGATCCCAGTCCCAGAATCTTCAACGGTGATCGCGACGCCATCTCTGGTGGGCATTGATACAATGGCCAAAACGCGCAGGTTTTCGTCAGTAATATGCATGGCTTCAGCAGCGTTCACAATCAGATTGAGTAGCACTTCCCGCAGCTGGACTGGGTCAGCAGGAACTTGTGGAAGGTCTGATGCCAGTTTTGTCCGGAGATTGATTTTTCGTGTGCGCAACTCGCCACGAGAGAGGTTGAGAACATCGTTCACAATTTCATTAATATCGACTGGCACACGTCTGTTGGCGTTTTTTTTGAACATCATATTTATGCTTGTAATGACCTCGTTTGCGCGGTGGCCATCACGACCGATGCTCGTCAAGGCGGCGCGCGCTTCGTCGAGATTGGGCTCCTCTTTTTCAAGCCAACGCGTGCCCGCCTGTGAGTTCGCCATAACTGCCGCCAATGGCTGTCTGATCTCGTGAGCGATGGAGGCAACCATCGCGCCCATGGTCGCGAGCCGCGAGACGCGAGCTATTTCAGTCTGGCCCATGATTTCCCGCTCGCGCGCAACCGCAAGTTCGCCGAGCATTTCGTTAAATGCAGCTCCTAGCCGCCCAATTTCATCTCGGCTTTGATAGTTGAACCGCAGGCCGTAATTCTTGGTCTCACGAATCGTGTTTGCTAAATCAGCGAGCCGCTTGATCGGAACGATCATGTCCCGATAAGTCAAAAAAGCGACGAGAAGGCC
>DATFXJ010000035.1:0-27658 GCA_035315965.1 Pseudolabrys sp. | reverse complement strand
GCGATGCACCTGAAATGCTTGAGCGCCATTGCGGGCGACTGGCCAAGCGTGAACAGAGCCGGCGGAAACACAAGCAGAGCGGAGGCGCCGCCCTGGGCGGCCATGCGAGCGATGCGCGAGGCCTCGATACTGCCATCGGCCCAGATACCGTTGACCAAAGGCAGGCGAGTACCGATCTCGTCCTGCGCGATCTCAAGCACGCGCCTCTGCTCCTCAAAGCTGCACGAGCTGACTTCCGTCGAATGAGCGTTGATAGTGATCGCGGAGAGGCCTTCGACCGCCGCGACGTCCCGCAGATGCTTGCGGAAGCTTGTTTCGTCGATTGCGAGATCATTGTCGAACGGAAGCAGCACTGCCGGGATCACCCCCTGGGGAACAAAACTTACGTGCCGTGGCATGGTTCGCTTCCTTTCGACGATCCTAGACAGCCGCCTTGATGTCGCCAGCGTAGCCGAATTCCGCCGAAAGGCGATCAGCCGCCGCCCGCACTCGCCTCGCGCGTTTTTGCAATGCTTCTATTGATAGACGCCAGACCGGACCGGAAATGCCAATGGCGCCTATTACCTGCCCGCTGAAATCGCGGACGGCCAGCGCGGCACAGCGAACTTCGGAGTCGAATTCGCCGTCGTCGAAGGCAATGCCTGAGCGCCGCACTTCGGCAATCTCGCGGCGTAGGTGATCCGCCGATGTGATCGACTTCGAGGTACGCGGCTCAAGGTCGGCGCGCGCGATAAACTGTTCGAGATGTTCCGGCGCCAGCGCGGCGAGCATGATCTTGCCGAACGCAGTGCAATGCGCCGGTCGTACCGCGCCTGCGCGGTCGGTCAGCTGGAAGGCGCCCTTTCCGCCAGTACGTGCCAGCACGATGACGGCATCCCCCTGGCGCACCGAAAAATGCGCGCTCTCACCGGTCTCGCGCGAAAGCTCCTCAAGGATCGGGGTCGCCAGGCTTACCATCTCCACTTCGTCGAGAGCGCTGGCGGCGAGCGCAAATAGCGGACGGCCAATGCGATAGCGTTTCGAATCTTTCATCTGGCGCACATAGCCGAGTGAAACCATGGTCCTCACGAGATGAAACGTCGTCGAATTATGGAGGCCTACGCGTTTGCTCAAGTCAGCCAGCCCGATGCCATCCCGGTTGCGCGCGATTTCTTCCATGATCATGAAAGCCCGGGCGAGCGACTGCACGCCGCCGCGCTGGCGTCGGTCCGGCTCCACCTCGCCGATGCGCACGAGGCCAGCCTGCCCCCGCCCTGCGTTCGTCACCCTCGGCTTTTTTTGTGCGCTCACATCTTACCCCGAGGCGAGTTTTGCATCGTCATGCCACCGAAATGATTGGGAGATTGCATGTCTCTACTCACTTTGCGGGCACGGTATCCGGCAGATAGCGCTTGCCAAACACCGGTTCTTTATAGGGCGTCGGCGGCAACTGCCACGCGCCAGTTGACGGCGGGCGCACCTCTGCATCCACATGCACGTCGAGAACAAACGGCTTGTTGGCTTTGACAGCGTGCTCGAGGGCGCCCTTGAGATCCTGCGATTTGGTCACCGTTATCGCGTCGACTCCGGCTGCCCGCGCCCAGGCGGCAAAGTCGGGATTGTAGGGTTTGTTGTTTAGCCCCTCGTGGAACATCGTGCCGTGCTCGCGACCGCCAAACATTCCGATCTGGATGTCGCGAATGGAAACCCAGCCGAAATTGTTCCAGATCAACCAGACCACAGGAATGTTGTATTCGACTGCGGTGCACAGAACGTGGGGCACCATCGTGAAACAGCCATCGCCGGTTATTGCCACCACCGGTTTATCGGGTGCAGCGAGCTTGGCGCCAAGTGCGCCCGCGGCGCCGAAGCCCATGCCTGAAAAACCCCATGAGTTGAGCATGGTCTGAGGCCGACGCGCCTTCCAGAATTGCATGTACCAGTTGTGATTGACGCCAACGTCGCAGCAGAGAGTGGCCTCGGGTGGCAGCACCGCCTGACAGTCGGCGACAACTCGCTCGGGTCGAATCGGTGAGGCATGCACCTCGAAATTCGGCTTGATGAATTTTTCCCACTCGTCCTGCCATTTCTGGATATCCGTGTGCCAGGCTTTGAGCCCGTCGCGATTCGAATTGCGTTTTTCGATCTCGGCCAGCAATTGCCGCAGGAAGGTACGCGCATCCGCCAGCACACCGATATCGGGCGGGTAGTTGCGGCCCAGCTCGGCCGGATCGACATCAACGTGGATCAGCTTGCTTTGCGGGAAATTCCAGGAATAGCCCGGCATCCAGGAGGAGGCCGAGCGGTCATCGAAACGCGCGCCAATCGCAATCACCAGATCCGAGTGGCGGCCGGCTTCATTGGCAGGATAGGCGCCATTGCGGCCGATGAAGCCGAGCGACAGCGGATCGCTCATGTCGATGGTGCCCATCCCATTGGGCGAGGAGATGATGGGGATCTGCAGGCGATGGACGAATTCGGTGAGTTCGCGCGATGCTTCCGACAACGTGACGCCGTGACCGACGAAAATCACTGGCCGCTTCGCTTGCAGAATCAGATCGAGACAGGCCTCAATTTCGTCCGGCGACGCGCCACTGCGTTGGGCATTCAGCGGCGGCGCGGGTAGCGGCATTTCAACATCGCCCTCTTCCTGAAAAACATTAAACGGTACATCGACGTTCACCGGGCCCGGCCGGCCCGACAGCATTGTCGTCGTCGCCTGACGCAGCGCCAACGGCAGCATGTCCACACGGGTCGGCTGGAAGCTGCGTTTGACTACAGGCCGAATGATGTTGGGAAAGTCAGCCTGGAAGTGCTTGTTGATTTCCTGAAATGGGCTGCGGTTGAACTGGGATGTGGGCACATTTGCCGTGATCGCCAGTAGAGCGGAGGAATCAGAGGTCGCTACCGCGAGCGGCATGACAATGTTGCAGGAGCCGGGGCCGCAAGAAGTCAGTGTTGCCACCGCTTTATGGCGGACGCGGAAGTACGCGTCCGCCATGTGCGCAGCGACCTGCTCGTGCCGCGGCGACACTAGTACAATGCGGTCGCGCGCCTGGTAGAGCGAATCCAATATTCCGACATTGCCGTGGCCACAAAGGCCAAACACGTACGGGATTTTGCTGTCGATCAGATATTCGGTGATGACATCGGCACCCTTCATTCGCGGCATCGGCTTCACCCGTTAGCTCGTCACGCAATGCATCGCCAACGACAGCTACTGTCAAAAAGCACAGGCCACTGCGTCTGCGATAATGCGAGAGGGACTTTAACCATATCGGCGATGAGGGGACAACATCGCATCAAAACAGGACGCGGCCATCCTTGCGCGAGCCCGCTGGCCACCGACTTCAACCAGAGGGTGTTGCACAATATCGAGCGGCGCTTTAGCAACAACTGCGTGGGCGGGCACGGAACCATCAGACGTCGCAGGGGAGTATTCGCCCTTCGCCTAGTGGCAGTTTCGCACCTGAAAGACCATCATTTCATTTGCACCTGGACGGGGGACTAGTGACCAGCCTTCCACAATCGGATCGGGTCTTGCCAGAGCCACGCCCCATCACGCCGCGCAATCTCGCGCTTGGAATCGAACGTATTGGATTTTACGCGCTGTCGCACCGCACCTTGGTCGCGATCGCCTTTGTCGTGCTCAGTATCATAGCGGCAATTGGCTTTGCACGAGTTAAGGTCGACGATTCGCTCAGCCAGCTATTCCGATCCGACACCGATGAATTTCGCACCTACGAAGAAGTCACGCGTCGCTTCCCTTCGAACGAATTTGACATTCTCGTCGTCATCGAAGGAGAGCGGTTGCTGGAAAGATCATCGCTCGAAAAACTGCGTGAGCTGGCGATCGAGCTTCAATTGATCGATGGCACAAGGGGTCTGATTTCGATTTTTTCCGCCCGCGAACCACCCCGGGACGGACAAATCCCGCCTCCCCTGTTCCCTAACCCGCTGCCGCAAGGCGCTGAGTATCAAGCGCTTATCGAACGGGTTATGTCGAATGAAATTATTCGCGACAAGATGCTGTCGCCTGATGGCAAGCTAACGTTGATGGTGCTGGCCCTGGAGCCCGGCGCGACCGCGCCCGACAGTCTGAATAAAGTAGTCGACGAGGTCCGTAACGAAGTTAAGACCCATTTGGAGGACACCGGACTGAAAGGGGAACTGTCCGGTGTCCCAGTGATGCAACATGAAATTCGCCACGCTATTCAGCGCGATCGCCTCATCTACAACACGCTCGGATTTGTGGTCGGGTGCCTAATTGCGATCATGTTCTTCCGCCGCGTGTCGTTCATGATCATCGCAGCCGGTCCACCGCTCATCGCCATTCTTCTCGCACTCGGTGCACTTGGATGGTTCGGCTTCAGTCTGAATATGTTTTTAAACGTGATGACCCCCCTGATCATGGTCATCAGCTTTTCCGATAGCATGCAACTTACCTTTGCCGCTCGCGATCGCCTGCTAGCGGGCGACGATAAGGTCACAGCCTTTCGTAACGCCCTTCTGATTGTCGGGCCGGCCTGTGTACTGACTCACGCGACGGCGGGCGTATCGTTTATTGCCTTGCAGTTCTCGGAGTCCGACCTCGTTCGGACGTTCGGCGAAGCGGGCCTGGTTGCGGTAATGGTCGCTTTGCCCGCGGTTTTGATGGGCCTGCCGTTACTTGGCGTACTGCTCATTCGCAACGAAGCCGAATTCGTAACAGCTGTCAGGAACATGGACACCGCGCTCAACGTATTGCGCCGGTTTTGTGGCTGGATCGCAATGCAGATGGTGTCACGTCCCGGGCTTTATTCGGCGATCAGCCTGCTCGTCGTCATCGCACTGTCGCTCGGCTATACCCAGCTTCAGGCGCGCTACCGCCTTGCAGACCAGGTGCCTGACCGCCAGCAGGCCGTCCAGGCCAGCCAGCGTCTCGACATGAAGCTGACCGGCGCAAACCCGTTCGAGGTCTATATCCAATTCCCGAAAGGGGCATCTCTCTATGCACCCAAAACGCTGGCAGTGATTGCCGAGGTGCATGCGCTGCTTGAGCGTCAGCGCGGCGTCGGCAATGTGTGGTCCTTGGAGACACTACGGCGCTGGCTCGCTGAAAAGATGAACAAATCCGACGTCGAAACCCTGAAAGAGTACGTCGATCTGCTACCACCTTATCTCACTCGTCGATTTATTTCGGCTGAGCAGAATGCGGTAATCATTAGCGGCCGCGTTCCGGACTCGGACGCTAGCCAATTGTTGCCAATTGTTGACCGAGCCGACAATGAACTCGACAGCGTGCGAAAAAAATTTCCGGGCTATAAGATCGCCGTCACCGGCCTATCGGTAATCTCTGCCCGCAACAGCGCTATCATGATTGACAAACTGAGCAGAGGACTCACGATTGAAATCATATTTGTGGCCGCATTTATCGGTTTGGCATTCTGGTCGCCTGTCGTGATGCTCATCAGCATATTGCCCGGACTATTCCCGATTGTTCTCGCTGGCAGTGTCTTGTTGATCCTGGGCCAAGGTTTGCAATTCGCCAGCGTAATTGCCTTGACGGTTTCGTTCGGCCTTGGGCTGAGCGCGACTATTCATTTCCTCAATCGCTTGCAGATCGAGGATATTGATCCGAATCCTGCGGTTGGCGTCGAACGCGCGACTATTCTGGTCGGGCCACCGTTAATCCTCACGTCGGCGGTCCTGGCCTGCGGACTGGCCATGACGGTACTTTCTGGCCTCCCCTCACTGCGACTGTTCGGCTGGCTCAGCGCGTTTGCGATGGTGGCGGCGCTGGTCGCGGACCTATTCATGTTGCGCCCGATCGCCATGTTTCTAAGCAAGATTGTGCGCCGAATGTCACGGCACTCGTTGTTGCGGTCAGCGGTTAAGTAAAGGAATTGGTCGGCTAACTCGTGCGTCTGAGATTCACCGAGACAGCTTTGATGCTGGACTGGGCATCTTGTGACCTGATCACAACCGACTGCCGCCCACCGTGGGTGACCAGTGTCAGTGTGGCAGCGAAAGACGCTGACCTGGCCACGACCTGAAACCGGTCACCTTCTGCCCTACCAGAGATTGTTCCGGCAGCGCCGCGAGTTGACTCGCTCCAATACCCGGTGATCGCACCGGCCGAGTAGTCAGCGCTGGCTCGCAGGTCAAAGTTGGAGCCCTCGCTGGCGCAGCGGATATTGAGCTGAAGTTTGCCTTGTTCGCGCAGAACGTCATAAGCTGCGCGGCACCTGATCGACTCATGTGAGCCATTGGAGAGCTCGATTGTGCCCGACCCCGACCACTGTCCCACCAGCCGGTCAAATGGCGCTATCCTTTGCGCGGAAGAGCCGGCAACGGAGAGCGCAAGCGCTATGGCCAAAACAACCCCGCGCATGACACCAATCGTCCCTCGGAACGGCACTGACATCTCTCAACTCGAAACAACCGTTGCGCGCCGATCCTTCGGTATTCTCCAACTCTTCATGGGGCGTGGTAATGCTGACGCGGTTGTCTTGAAACAATGCACGAAATCAAGGCATCTGACAATGTATCTTAGAATCTGCGCGGCCGTCGTCCTGATCCAAATCTTTACTGGGAACGCCCTTGCCCAGGACAGGCGCCAGCCTGCAGGTCAGCCCGGTCGCTCTTTGCAGGGTACACCGGAGGAGCAAGCGGCCTGCGCGCCCGACTCCAACAAGTTCTGCCGCGATGCAATTCCCGACACCTTCCGTGTTCTGGCATGTCTCCAGGAAAATCGCCAAAAGTTGAGAAAAGTTTGCCAGAAAGTTCTTCAGGATCACGGGCAATAAGCCAGGCCGGATCCCGCGCCGCACAACCAAGCAAATATCGCCGGCTATCCTGGCCGCCCCAGGCCACCGCGCGAATTTTGATCGATATTAAACTTCTGCCGACACTCAGCGCCGTCGCACGATCATGGGCAAGCCGCCTTTTGGTCGCAGAGTCACTCTCTGGACCGGCCACGGGGTATATCCAGAAACCATTTCAAGCGTGAAATGGCGCATGATCGTAGCGACCATAATGGAGGCTTCTTGAATTGCAAACGTGGCGCCGATGCAGATTCGCGGCCCTACGCCGAAAGGAAGATAAACAAAACGATCAATTTTTCGTCGCCCATCGCCAAGAAAACGGCCGGGATCGAAAATGTCGGGCTTGGTCCATAATGCACGATGACGATGCAGCACGTAAGGCGCAATGACGACGATGGTGCCGGGCTTAATCTGTTCTCCAGCTAGTTCGTCTGAACCAAGGGCTGTGCGACTAATGGCAGTAATAGGAGGATAGAGCCGATTAGCCTCGTCAATTACCGCTCGAGTTGCTGTAAGACGATCGGCAAGACCATCGAGAGGACCATCGAACTCCCTGTCTGCCTCGGCCTGGACGCGTTCTCGCCATTCGCGCGATTGCGACAGAAGATACAGAGTCCAGGTAATACAATTGGCAGTCGTTTCCTGGCCGGCGGCAATGAAAGTCAAAATATTCGCACGAATTTCTGTGCCGCTGAGGACTGCGCCGCTATCCGGATCGCGCGCCTCGAGCAACAGTGTCAAGATGTCATGCGGCGCATTAGTCGGATCGGCAGCAAGCCGCCGCTGACGCCTCGCGATAATATTGTCAACTGTTTCCTCGAAAAATTGAAGCGTGGGTCTGAGCTTCCTGCGGCTCGGTCGCGGCACCATTGCTGGCACACCAAGGATATCGAGCGGATCGATGCGCCCGACTATCTCGAAATAGGCCGACATCGCGGCACGGACTTCGTCCGGGTCGCCGCCAAGGCCGTCTGAAAAAATAGTGCGTTCCAGCACGTCCACAGTGATGCGTGTCGACTCGTTTACGAAGTCCACTACTTGACCATCACGCCGGTGAAGTCGCTCGACCAGCGCTTTAGCGGCTTCGTTCATCGCTGCTGTGAAAGTCAACACTGCCTTGCGCGAGAACAACGGCGCTAGCGCCCGGCGCTGAAGCTTCCACTGATCGCTTTCAACAGCGAGCAATCCATTTGCCAGAACTACGGAAAGGATACGGCGCTGCAACCAATCCTTCTGATAGTTTTCGGTATTAGTCATAAGCACCCGCCGGATAGCGGCCGGCTCATTCACTACTGCAACCCTACCGATCGAAAGACCCTGCATGACGATAGGTTGTTCGAAATGGGCTACCGTCCATGCTTCGAGCGGGTTGCTGATGAGCACGCGAAGCAATGCAATTGGACCTAAGGCAGCCTCTCGCGGTATCGGTGCTGGTGGGCTGAGTTCGGATGACAAATCGAGCAATAAAATATTCCCCGTGTAATGTACTGAGCGAAAGCAACTAATGAAGGCCCCTCGCCCAACCGCCACTACGCTTCCGAGTTCCATTATGCTGCAATTTGATTAGGCTGACAGCCGGAACCGGGCGTCATTTCGTCTATTTCCGGTGTTAGGTCCTACCCAAAACCGAGGTATTTCAGGTGTATCCGTCCATCCGAGTGAGCCCAAAAATGTCCGAGTTTCTAGCGTTTTGCGCCACATTTGCGATATGGCTGACAACAAGCAGCGTCGCAAACGCACAACCCGCCCGCGTTCCGACTGACCCCACTGGGGAATGGTTGGTGGCCAAGCAAATCGCCCGCATCAAAATCGCGGATTGCGATGGCCGGCTGTGGGGTGTGGTCGCATGGGAGGCGCAACCCGGCATCGATAAAAAAAATCCGGATCCCAATCTCCGATCCCGCCCAACGCTGGGAATGCCGATCCTGCTCGGTATGACCCCCAGCAAAACAAACCAATGGGATGGGAAAATTTATAACTCGGAAGATGGCCACACTTATTCCGCTAACATCAGTCTGCTGGATCCAAACACTCTGCGCGTGCAAGGATGTTTCCTCGGCTTTTTGTGCGGTGGAGAAAATTGGACACGGTTTGAGTCACAAGACGTGCCGTCAACCGGTTCGACATCACGTACGTCGACAAGGCCGCCCAGCAACCGCAAGGTAGCCAGCACGCCGGCCGAGCCCAGCGTTGATGTCTGTTCAAAGACCCCGGCTTCTACGGGGCTTTCCCATGAGCGCGGGCTGAAATAGCACCGCAGCTGCCAAAGTGCATACCAACGATAGCGCCAGCAGTTTGCCCATACTGGATGTGCCGGGGTGCTGCGAAAGCCAGAGGCTTCCGAAGGCGGTTGCTGTTGTCAAAGCGCTCCAAATCACGGCGCGAGTTAGGCTTGACTGCAAAAGGTTCGTGCGGCCGGATCGCCAAGCCATGATGTAGTAAATTTTGAATGCGACGCCGACGCCCAAAAGCAACGGCAGCGCAATGATGTTGGCGAAATTCAATGGCATACCGATCAAGACGCAAATTTCAAGTGTGACGACGCCCGCCAGCAAAAGTGGCACGAGAGTTAGCAGCACATCGCCGAAGCGTCGCAAAACGATCCAAAGAAGTAGACCGATTGAGACCAACGCATAAAATCCCGCTTCAAAGAACGCTCTGACGACAGTCCGACCCGATTCAAGGATTGAAATCGGACCCCCTGTAGCATTCGGATTGACGGCAAGGATTGCGCGAGCGAATGAGCGGAGAACCTCGGTATCGTCCGTATTGCCCTTGGGCGTTACCTCGACGCGAGCGCGTCCGTCAGGCGTTACCCATTGCTGTTTGAGCGCCTGGGGCAGGTTATCTTTGTTGACTCGCTCGGCGTTCAGAAATCCCCGCAGGTGAGCGGTATCGGTTTCGTAGGGCACGATGAATGCGTCCCTAGCGCGCGCTCGCGTCTCCTCATTAGCTTGCGCCAGTTTCGATACCCCACGGGCCAAACGTTTGGCTGCGTCGGCGCCGGGCCCTTTAGCGTTTCCAGCGATCTTGTTGAGCTGATCAGCCATGCCATTGAGGGCACCGATATTTTCAGCATCGCTTGGCGATTTGGCTGACCCTGGCCTTTCCAAGGCCGGTCCAACTTGCTCGTCAAAATCCTGGATCAGCTCAAGCTTTTTATCCTGATCCTGAGGTACAAAACTGAGCAGGGTCCTAACCTCCAAAACTTCCGGCAGCTTTTGTAATTTTTCGGCCGTCGCTGAAGCCTCATCGACTGAACCCGCGACGATGTTAACCGAGTTTATACCAGCCCGCGGATCACCCCCCAGATCGAGCAAGGTCGAAACCGATTCCGTCTCGGGGCTGCGCAGGTGAATCGGGTCGAAATCGAAAGTGAGGAAGTAGAGCAAGGGCGAGCCAACAACGGCGACTGCCAGCGTGCCCACGATAACTGGAACACGATACTCCTGGAGGAACCAGTCTATGGGTGCGAGCGCCCTGTACCCGATTGGCTCAGCCTCACCCGCGGGGTTGAGCACGCCAATGAGTGCGGGCAACAGCGTGATACTTGTGACATATGCAATCAGCATGCCTACGCCGGCAATTACGCCTAGTTCCGAGACACCACGATAGTGGGTCGGAAGGAAGGACAGAAAACCGGCTGCTACTGCGGCTGCGGCCAATGTTAGCGGAACACCTATTTTCTCCGCGGCCTGGCTTAGTGCCGCATGAAGTTCGGGTTTATCGTGGCGCTCGGCACGGTAGCGGACCGAAAACTGAATGGCGAAATCAACGCCGAGACCGACAAACAAAACGGCAAATGCGACCGATATCAAATTGAGTGCACCGACCATCATAAGGCCGAGCGCAGCAGTGAGCGCCAATCCCACGAACAGGCTGATGAAAACTGCGACTATAAGCCGTCCTGATTTCAGTGCCAGCCAAAGGATTACAAGCACAATTAGAATGGTAGCAATGGCATTCTCCAAGGCGCCTTGTTTAACGGTTCCAAATTCCTCATCCGCCATTGGCACCGAGCCGGTCAGGCGTACGCGCGCCTGGTATTTTTGCTTGAGCTGTAAGTCGGATGCTGCCTGACGGATGGCGTTGCTTGACGCCTCGCCAGGTCGAAGTGCAGAAAAATCAAGTACCGGACGGACTTCAATAAGACGGCGAAGATCAGCGGGCTCCGGTTGCTGGCCGCTCACCATGGCCTGCCAGGAAAACGACGCCGGTCGAGCCGCCAGCACGTCCTCCAAAGTCGTCGACGCCATCGACAAAGGGCGGGCCAAGGCATCGAGCGTGACCATACGGTTTTGCACGCCAATTAAACCTAAAGAGAGCGTGCGCGTGAGGCCACGCAAGCTGGGGTCTCCGACAAGAGTTCCCACAAGAGGGGCGCCTTGCCCTAGGCCTTTGATAAAATTCGCCACATCATTAGCGGGCCGATACAACAATCCGTTTCGCGTAAAGAATTCGCTTCCGCCGATGTCATCGACTGAGTGGAATAATTGGGGGCGGGATTTGAGTTCTGCCGCCAGCTCGGCACCAGCGCGAGTCGCAAATTCGGCCGTAGGAGCGTCGACGACGACCAGGGTCGAGCTGAAGTGTCCCGGAAAGGCCTTTTCGAATTCAGCCTCGCGCTTGCGCCAATCAAGTTCGTCCGAAATCAGCTTGTTGATGTCTGTATTGATGGCGAAATGCCGAACCGAATAGCCGACCGATCCTGCCGCCGCGACAAGAGCTAAGACGATGATCGGCCAAGGGAATCGTGTGCAAAACTTGACGATTCCAGTAACGATTGAACCTAGCATGCTAGATGTTGCCTTCCGGCTACAGGGAAGTCACCCCCGAAGTCACCCCCACTTGCGCTCGGATGCAATATTATCAATCCTTCGGCGTGGAACTTTTCGACGCGTCCTTGATTGACGCTGACTGACAGACTTCGTGGCAGACGTGGCAAAGCTCATATGGGGCGACAAAAATGTTCTGAGAGTTTTTGCCAATAGCACAAGCGCCTCCAAATTAGTGGGGAAGGGGTAATTAAAGTATGACGGCGCCCAACGATGACTTATTAACAAAATCCACCAATTTTCTCGACTCGATCAAAAGCCCTGCCGACTTACGCCGGGTTAACGCGCGGCACCTTCAGCAGGTTGCAGATGAATTGCGTGCCGAGACAATTAACGCAGTTGCCGTTACCGGCGGCCACCTGGGGGCAAGTCTCGGCGTGATCGAATTGACCGTTGCTCTGCACTACATCTTCGATACCCCTAATGACAAACTGATATGGGACGTCGGCCACCAAGCCTATCCACACAAAATCCTCACCGGCCGCAGGGACCGCATAAAAACATTACGGACGGGCGGAGGTTTGTCGGGCTTCACGAAGCGCTCAGAAAGCGAATATGACTGTTTCGGCGCGGCGCATTCCTCGACTTCAATATCGGCAGGTTTGGGGATGGCCGTCGCGCGCGATCTCGCCGGGCAGAAACATAACGTGATCTGCGTCATCGGCGATGGCGCCATGTCCGCCGGGATGGCATATGAAGCCATGAACAATGCCGGCGCAATGAACCGCCGCTTGATCGTGATCCTAAACGACAACGAGATGTCCATCGCACCGCCAGTTGGTGCCATGTCGAACTATCTCACGCGACTGCTTTCGAGCCCAACGTATATGTCGCTGCGCGATATCGGCAGACAGGTCGCTCATCATTTGCCAAAATTTTTCAAAGAAAAGGCATGTCTTGCGGAAGAACTTGCGCGTGGCTTCGTTACAGGCGGTACGTTATTCGAAGAACTCGGTTTCTATTACATCGGCATTGTCGACGGCCACGACCTAAACCAGCTTTTGCCTGTGTTGGAAAATATTCGCAACGCAGACAAAGGTCCGTTCCTCGTGCATGTTCGTACGCAAAAGGGCAAAGGCTACGCACCGGCCGAAGCGTCCGGGGACAAATATCATGGTGTCGTGAAATTTGATGTCGCAACGGGCAAGCAGCAGAAAGGCGTTTCGAATGCGCCGTCCTACACAAAGGTTTTCGGCGAAAGCCTGGTGAAGGAAGCCAAAAAGGACGACAAGATCGTCGCCATTACCGCGGCGATGCCGGGCGGTACTGGCGTCGACATTTTCGCCAAGTCGTTTCCGGAGCGAACCTTCGATGTCGGAATTGCCGAGCAGCACGCTGTCACCTTCGCGGCGGGCCTCGCGACGCAAGGGTACAAGCCATTCGTTGCGATCTATTCGACCTTCCTGCAGCGGGCCTACGACCAGGTTGTGCACGACGTGGCAATTCAGAAGTTGCCGGTCCGTTTTATGATGGACCGCGCTGGACTCGTCGGCGCCGATGGCCCGACGCACGCTGGTTCCTTCGACCTCGCTTATCTCGGTTGTCTGCCTGGCTTTGTGCTTATGGCTGCTGCCGACGAGTCCGAGCTTGTGCACATGGTGGCCACTGCGGTGGGGATTGATCACTGCCCTTGCGCCGTGCGCTACCCGCGCGGGGATGGCGTCGGCGTTGTAATGCCCGAGGCCGGTATACCGCTTGAAATCGGCAAAGGCCGTGTCCTGACGCAAGGCAACACGGTCGCTCTGCTGTCGCTTGGCACGCGGCTCGCCGAATGCACGAAAGCAGCCGAAACGCTCGCGGCGCACGGCATTTCAACCACGGTCGCCGATGCACGCTTCGCCAAGCCGCTCGATCGCGAACTTATCCTGCGGCTAGCACACGAGCATGAATTGCTCATTACGATCGAGGAAGGCGCCATTGGTGGTTTCGGCGCGCAAGTCATGCAGTTGCTTAGCGACACAGGCGCGCTCGAGCGTTCCGGCTTCAAGGTCCGCAGCATGGTATTGCCGGATGTCTTCATCGACCACGACAGTCCCCCGGCCATGTATGCCAAGGCGGGACTCGACGCGACTGGCATCGTCAACAAGGTCTTCGACGTATTCGGAGAGGGTCACGCACCTGGATTGCAACCCGCCGAAATCAAGTTTCTTGCCGATCGCGCGCAACGCTGCCGGCTGGCCAAGGCGATGAATGGGCTTGCCAAAGGGGCAGCGGGATGAAGGTTATTCTGGCGAAGCCGCGCGGCTTCTGCGCGGGGGTCGTGCGCGCGATCGAGATTGTCGAGCGCGCGCTCGATAAGTACGGACCGCCGGTCTACGTACGGCACGAGATTGTGCATAATAAATGGGTGGTCGACGCCCTCAAGGCGCGCGGAGCACGCTTCGTTGAAGAATTGTCCGAAGTGCCGCCGAAAGCAATAACGATCTTCAGCGCTCATGGCGTATCGAAGAAGGTCCAGGAAGAGGCCGCCCAGCGCGGTCTGCGCGTGCTCAATGCCACCTGCCCGCTCGTGTCGAAAGTGCACGCGCAAGGCCGACACTATTTGCGCAATGGACGCACGGTAGTCCTCATCGGCCACGCAGGCCATCCAGAGGTGGAAGGGACATTGGGCCAAATCCCAGGCCCGGTGATCCTCGTGCAAACCGAAGAGGATGTGAATGGGCTCGAGCTGGCGGAGGACACGCCGGTCGCATACGTGACGCAGACCACGCTTAGCGTCGACGATACCAAGGAAATTATTACGGCGCTGTTTCGCCGCTTCAAGGACGTCGTCGGACCGGGCACGGAGGATATCTGCTATGCGACACAGAACCGCCAAACCGCCCTGCTCGAGTTAACGAAGTTGGTCGACGTGATTTTTGTAGTTGGCGCTACAAACAGCTCGAACTCGAATCGCCTGCGTGAGATCGGCGTCGAAGCCGGTGTTCCTACCCACCTGATCGCCAATGGAAGCGAAATAAAGCCGGAGTGGTTGCATAACGTCGAAGTTGTTGGCATTACCGCCGGCGCCTCGGCGCCGGAAATCATGGTACGTGACGTGATCAATGCGTTGCGCGCGATTGAGCCGGTAGAGGTTTTCACCCTGCCTGGCCAGGATGAGCACATCGAATTCAGGGTGCCCGTAGAGCTGCTCGACGTGACCGGGACCCAGCAAATCAGCAAGGATAGTAGTCTTGGGCATTCCTCTTCTTCAGAAACTGTTTGTCGGTAGCTACGTCATTCGCCAGCGTCTGATCGGCCGAAAGCGATACCCGCTGGTGCTCATGCTGGAGCCGTTGTTCCGATGCAATCTGGCTTGCGCCGGGTGCGGGAAAATCGATTATCCCGATCCAATCCTGCATCAGAACATGTCTGTGGAGGACGCCCTGTATGCAGTCGACGAGTGTGGCGCTCCGGTTGTATCGATCGCCGGCGGCGAGCCATTGCTACACAAGCAGCTGCCGGAAATCGTGCGCGGTATCGTCGCGCGGAAAAAGTTCGTCTACCTGTGCACCAACGCCCTGCTTATGGAAAAGAAGCTTTCACAGTATGAGCCGAGCTCCTACTTTACCTGGTCGGTGCATCTCGACGGGGATAAAGAAATGCATGACCGCTCGGTTTGCCAGCCAGGCACTTACGATCGGGCTGTGGCGGCGATCAAGCGTGCCAAGGAGCGTGGCTTCCGCGTCAACATAAATTGCACCTTGTTCAACACTGCACAGGCCGATCGTGTCGCCGCGTTCTTTGATACCGTGACGGAGCTGGGTATCGATGGCATCACCGTTTCGCCGGGTTATGCATACGAGCGCGCACCAGACCAGCAGCACTTCCTCAACCGCGGGAAGACCAAGCAGCTGTTCCGCGACGTGTTTAAGCGGGGACCTCGCAAGGCGAAATGGTCGTTCAGCCAGTCCGGCCTGTTTCTTGATTTTCTCGCGGGCAACCAGAGCTACCACTGTACGGCGTGGGGCAACCCGACACGCACAATCTTCGGCTGGCAGAAGCCTTGCTATCTCCTCGGCGAAGGCTACGCGCGGACCTTCGATGAGTTGATGAACGAGACTGATTGGGATGCTTACGGGACCGGCAATTACGAGAAGTGCGCTGACTGCATGGTGCATTCCGGCTACGAAGCATCGGCAGTTCAAGATGCCGTCGCCCATCCTCTCAAGGCTCTTGCGGTCAGCCTGCGTGGCGTCCGCACAAATGGTGTTATGAAACCTGACATTCCACTCGATCGCCAGCGGCCGGCGCAATACGTCTTTTCCCAGCACGTTGAACGGAAACTTGAGGAAATTCGCAAGGCGAAGGAAAAACCCGAGCTACTTGAAGCGGGATAACGGCATCAGGCCGGGGGGTCCGATAGTGACCAGCACATCAAATTCGAGTAGATGGAACTTACAAGCTGATTAGCCCGTTATGTACGCACCATCGTTCGAATTGTGGCAACCGCCTTCGGACTTCGGCCATGCGCGGATGCGTCATAATACTGGTCGTGGGTATAGGTACAGTCGTACCGCTGCATGAAACCGCGCATGCGTTGTCCCCGCAAGGGATTGTGGGCGGCATTACCCGTCCTTTTCGGCAGATGTTGGGTCATGTTAGGCACTACCCTCGCGTTCATCGTCACCGCGCCGCGAGAGTTGAACCGCGTCAGCGTTTCGCTAGCTCTGAGCCGCGAGCAATCGCTCCTGCTGCTCCGCCCAACGCGTCTTCGACCGGCATCGGGTCGCATCTTCTTTGGGTAGGCCCGCCAGCGTGGCCGGCTGCCTTTGAGGATTTGCTGGGTTTTTCATTCTGGGCGGATGACTACTCAGGACGATTGCGCGGTCACGGTTTTGATGTCATTGCCGATACGATCAGCGGACGTTTCGCTCTACCGCGTACATCTGCTCGCACCGCCGCCACACGCTTTGCCGTGAACGATGCAAACAGTTCTATAAATCGTTGTGGCGACGCTTCTAGCCCGCTGGACAATTGGCCAGCCGAGCGCGTTCAACAAGTTTTGCAATTGTCCGACGCGCAATATGACGCACTCGACAAGCTGCAAGCCGCGGCGACCCAATCGGCGAAGACTATCCGAGCCGATTGCCGGGATCCTGGTGCGCTCACGCCGTCGGATCGGCTGAGGGCATTGGTGCAAACGCTTTGGATTGTACGCGATGCCGGAATATCCGTGCGTGAGCCGCTAAGGAGGTTTTACGATACACTGTCAAATACGCAGAAAAACCATTTTGTCAGCCGTCAGCCGCAATCCGATCCGGTGCCCGATTCCGAAATCACAGACAATAGCATGAGCATAAATAAAGAATATCAAACCTGCGCCGCGCAAAACTTGGCAAAAGCAGAGCGCCTAGTCAAAGAAATTGAAATGAGAGTCCGACCAAACAAAGATCAGGCGGCTAGCCTGGAGAATTTGCACAAAGTATCGGCGGACATGGCCAAGCTACTGATCGCATCATGTGCGCAGCCGATTCCTGTCGACCCGATGGCACGGCTTGATTCTGCCAACGATCAATTGACGGCTATTAATTATGCAGCGTCCACGGTGCAAATTGCGTTTGATAGCTTTTATTCGAAACTCAACAAAGATCAAAAAGCCCGCTTCGAATTCTCGAGCCACTGACCATCACATACCCCAAACCACGCGAGAGCTGTTGGTTGCCTTCAGATTGCGATAGCGCGAAAGCGCCCATAACGGAAAGAATTTGCGGTATCCATGATACCGCAAATAAAAAACGCGCGGAAAGCCTGTCGCGGTGAACCGCTCCTCATCCCAAAAGCCGTTTTCCGTTTGTGTTTCCGAAAGATATTGCACCCCGCGCGCAACCGCCGGATGGTTTATCTCGCCACATGCCATAAGCGCGAGCAGAGCCCAGGCTGTCTGCGATGACGTACTGGTAGCCGCCTCGTGACCACGATACTCAAGTTTATAGCTAGCACCGTCTTCACCCCAGCCACCGTCGGCATTTTGAATGGAAATTAACCACCGAACCGCCTTGCGAATTTCCGAAGAATCGCGATCAACGCCGCAGGCATTGAGGGCGCAGAGCGAGGACCAGGTACCGTAGATGTAGTTCAGACCCCAACGTCCATACCAACTTCCTTCCGGCCTTTGCGTCGAGCACAGATAGGCAACTCCTCGCGCAAGGGATTCACTCCGTGCCAGCGTCTCGCCAAGCTGCGCCAGCATCGAAACGCAGCGGGCCGTAACATCCTCTGTCGGCGGATCGATCAGAGCCCCGTGATCGGCAAAAGGAATATTGTTGAGATAGTCATAAATATTGTCGACATCGAACGCAGCCCAACCGCCGTTGCGACTCTGCAGGCCCCTCACCCATTCTGCTCCGCGCATGATAGCTTGATCGTACCGCACCCCGGCCCCGGTCCGGCGAGCACGGTCCATCGCCATGACAACGACGGCAGTATCGTCGAGGTCAGGGTAATGGGCATTGGCATACTGAAAAGCCCAACCACCCGGCCGCACCTGTGGGCGTCGAAAACCCCAGTCGCCGACAGTGTTGAAGACTTGGCGAGGCAGAAGCCAATCGAGGCCGCGCAACGCACCTATGCGCGCCTCGTTACTCCCGAGTTCGAGCAATGCATGACAAGTGAGTGCTGTATCCCACACCGGCGATACGCATGGTTGACAGTAGGCCTCATTTTTGCCGACCACCAGTAACTTCTCGACCGAGCCGCGTGCGATGGCAGCGTTCTTATGGTCGCTTAGCACATCAAACATCATCGTCGCATTGGCCATCGCCGGAAAGATAGCGCCAAGCCCGTCTTCGCCGTTAAGCCGTTCGGTGACAAAGGCGACGGCCCGATCGATCGCCCGGCGCCTCAAGCCTTTCGGAAAAAACCTGATCGCCGGGCGGAGCACAGCGTCAATGCCGCGAAATAGTGCAAACCAGGTCCAGCGTTGATGTGGAGCCTTCGTAGCTCGTCCGATCGAGAGCGGCGACTCCACAAACAACTCGTCAATCCTGATGTCCAGCGGATTCTTTGCCCGAGGACGCAATGCCTGCAAAACTAGGAGCGGCACAAGCACAGTTCGCGCCCAATAGGACACCTTGGAGAGATGGAACGGAAACCAACGCGGCAACAACATAATTTCAACCGGCATTTCCGGGACGCTGCGCCAGCTCAGAATGCCATAAAGCGATAGCAGCACTCGGGTGAACACGTTGCAGTGGATTGCACCGCCACGGGCCAAGATTGCTTCGCGCGCATGCCGCATGTGAAAAGCATCGGGACAGTCGCCGATCATTTTGAGCGCAAAATAGGCTTTAACGCTCGCGCTCATGTCAAAATCGCCTCCATGATAGAGAGGCCAGCCACCATGCTTACCCTGGATCCGGCGCAGATAGCCGGCAATTTTTTGTTCCAGAGCTGAGTCCCTTGGTTCTCCGCGATAGTGTCGAAGCAACACGTATTCGGAGGGAATTGTTGCATCGGCTTCAAGTTCAAACACCCAATGCCCATCGCCCTGCTGGCATTCGAGCAATGCGCATCCCGCACGCTCGGCCAGATTGCTGAAGCCGAGCGGCTGTGGCGAACACTGCGATTTCTCCACAAGCATCATGCGGCAGCCTTTAGCTGCTGACTCACGAGATCGGCAGCCCGATAACCGGAACGAACTGCACTTTCGATCGTGGCCGGCAGACCGGTTGCAGTCCAGTCGCCTGCCAGAAACAGATTGCCCCAGCCTGTTTTTGCCATAGGGCGCAGCGCATTTTGTTCCGGCGTAGCGGCGAATGTAGCTCGGCGTTCGCGAACGATCTGCCAAGGCGGTAACGTGTGCGGAAGGCCGGACACTTTCGCGACCTCGCTCCAAATCGCCCGCGCCAGATCCGCACGTGGAGCAGTGAATAGTTCACCGCCATCACTGATGGTCACCGAAATTCGGCTGGGCAGCGCGAAGATCCATTCGCAAGTGCCATTGATTACTCCCAGCATCGGCGGCAAATGAGCGGGAGGATCAATACGGAAATGCGCATTGACGATCCCACGAAATGACGATGGCGCTTGCAAGTCCGGGACGAAATTTGTTGCCACATATGGTGGAACGGCGAGGATGACTGCATCCTCTTCGTCAAGATCAACAGTCTGTTTCGTGAATTCGAGCCGCGAGACACGCCCATTGCCAAAGCGCAGCGCGGTCAACTCATCCTGAAATGCAACCGAGATCCCATGCGCCCGCAAATAGGCGATCGCAGGCTCAACAAATACACTTCCCAATCCATCGCGCGCGAGCAATGGCCGGCACGCTTGGCCACCGAGGCCAAGCGTTTCGCGGATAAGCGCGCTGGCCAATTTTGCTGATCCATCGGGCGGTTTGATATTAAGCGCGGCAAGCAATAATGGCTCGAGCAACCGCTCATAAATCGGACCCGAGCAATTTATAGTGTCCCCGATCCGCTTATCTACAGAGGTCCAAGCAAGCCGCACAAGCGGTAAGTAATCGACGACGGCAGTCTGTGGCAACCTACGCTCTTTATCGAAGAGCCACCATGGAAACCTACTAACGCCAAAGCGTAACGTCCATTGTTCGCCGCTCGGAAGGTCAATGAAGGCAAACTCCGCTTCGCCCGGTCCGTGCAGGCCTGACGTGGATCCAATCGCCGCGATAAAGGACAGGGCAGCATGATTTCCCGATAGCAGCAAATGAGTGCCGTTATCGATCACCATGTCGGTGGTCGGGTCGTAGTATGAACGGCATCGGCCACCGGCCTGGGCAGTCGCTTCATGGACAGCGACTGTTCGGCGCGATCCAGTCAAGCGTACGGCGGCAGAAAGTCCCGCCAACCCCGCCCCGATAATGTGTATTGTGCCGCCGTCAGACGAATGCATGTCGCAAAGCGATCCACAATAGATAGGACTTTTTCACGTGGATACGGTGCCGTGGCGGGGCCCAGCCGCGCGACACCATGTCTTCGAGCTTCTGACGATACACCGCACCCATAATTCTCGGCGCCCGCACAACCTGACGTGGGCAGCCGGTCATAATCTCGTTGGCTTTCACAAAATGTCCGCGTGCCCGTTCGACAATAAAATCGCAAGCGGGAGCGAGATGTGGACTGGACGCCACGACGTTCGGGTCGGTGGCTTTGATATTAGCGAGTTCCAATGCCTCTCGCGGTAGGTACAAGCGTCCGACGGTGGCGTCTTCGTCTATATCACGCAAGATATTTGTAAGTTGAAGCGCTCGACCGAGATGATGAGCGAGCGATTTTCCATCGCTGTCGTTCACGCCGAAAATGCGCACGCACAACCGCCCAACGGCAGAGGCTACCCGATCACAGTAGAGTTCAAGCCGCTCCATGCTGGGCGCCCGAATATCCTCGCGCGCATCCATCTCGACGCCGTCAATAACGGCAAGGAAATCCTCTTTGCGCAAACCAAAGCGAGAGATGACCTTCGCCAGGCGCTCAAGCCCGACTGGACTATTTCCGGAATAGAGCGCGTCGAAGTTGTGCCGCCACGCAGAGAGCAGCTTAAGACGCTCCGGACGTGGCATATCGTTGTCGGCAATATCATCAACCTCTCGACAGAACGAGTAGACTTCGAACATCGCCTCTCTTTTCTCGCGGTTCAGGAGTCGCATGGCGAGATAAAAAGAGCTGCCGCTCGCACGGTGCGCTGCGGATGACTGGCGTGTTAAGGATTTTTGAATTTGGACGCTCATGGGGTCTGATATCGCTGCGTTGGCGCCATTGTACGCAATAGCCGGCGCAGTATAGCCCGCGTACTGCCATTTACAGCTGTTACCAGTGCTTCGGTTTTGGTGAGATGCACGCGCTCAGCCAATGGGTCACGAACCATCAGAATTGCCAGCAGATGGCTCGCCAGGGACTGAATGACTGATATCTCAAGCGCAAGCCGCGTGTCGCTTACCCTTGCATCAAGTCCGCGACTTTCGTCCAACAAGGTCGCAATGCGCGTTACCAATCCCCGAAGACAATTTTTCAAAGACGGAGTCGCCTCTTTGTTTGCCAATTGCTCGACGTTAGCTCCGCTTGTCGCCAGTGCATCGAGCGGAATATAGACCCGGTCAAGTGCCCGATAATCCTTCGCACAATCTTGCAGATGGTTGATGACCTGCAATGCTGCGCAGAGCGCATCCGATGCAGGCCAGGTCGTTCCGGTTTCACCATGTACATCGAGCACAAAGCGGCCCACCGGCATTGCCGAACGCGAACAATAGTCCATGAGTTCGTCCCAATTCGCATAACGGTGTTTGATCGCGTCCTGCCGGAATGCGCTCAGCAAATCCTGTGCGTGGCGCGGGGATAGGCCCCTGTCGTCAAGAATCGCGTGAAGTTTCAAACCTTCCGGGTCATCGCCCCCTGTGCCGAGCAGGCTGGACTCAAGGCGATCAAGCCGGGCAATTTTCTCCGTACTCGTAAGGTCCGGATGGTCAGCTATATCGTCCGCGACGCGAACGAATTCATAGAACGCTAAGATCACAGGTCGATGCCGTCGCTTGATAAGACGAGATGCGACCGGAAAATTCTCGTCATGCGCGCCCTTCCCGGATCGAAGTTCACCGCTATGGGTCATTGTAAGCTCGTCGCATTAGCGTGAATGCGTCCCTTCCACTGGCCTCCCTGCCCGCGTACGAATTGATAGGCAGAGCCAAGCGTGTAATACAGGTAAAGCGATGCAATTACAGGGAGCGCAACGCTCCAAAGGCGGGACACTCGATAGAATCGAAGTGTCGGCATGAGCGATAGCGCCATTGCCAGCCAGACAACCAATCCCAAAAATCGCGGCAGGCCAGTGGCAGAGAGTGTGAGCAGCGGCGGCATTATGAATGTTATAGCCATGCCTGCGACCGTTACAGCCAGAAACAACGGTGAGTAACGAAGTTGCGCATAGGCGGATCGTGAGATCATCCGCTTGACGTCGGATAACCTGTCATATGGTCGGATGCTGTGTACACGGTCGGTCAGACCGAGCCAAATGGGCCCAATTGTTTTCAGTTTTGCTGCCAACGAACAATCGTCAATCAATGCGTTGCGAATACTCGCAATGCCGCCAACGCTTGCAAGAGCGTCCGTGCGAACGAGCATGCAGCCTCCAGCTGCGGCCGCTGTGCTCGAACTTGGCCGGCAGACCCACGAGAATGGATATAGCATTTGAAAAAAATAGATGAAGGCCGGCACGTGGGTTCGTTCGGCGAAGCTCTGACATCGTAGCTTCGCCATCAGTGACGTCAGCACAAATCGCCTGGCCGAAGATTGCTTTACAAGCCACGCCAGCGTACTGGGCGCATGCTCAATATCCGCATCCGTAAGCAGCAGATACTCCGGGCGCAGTTTTTCAGCTTCGGCGATGCCTTGCTTGAGCGCCCAAAGCTTCCCGGTCCACCCGCACGGCGGGCCTTTAGTGTTGACCACTGACATCTGCCGATCGGGAACCGATCCGGCCGCATGCATAGCCTCAGCAACCGTTTCGTCGCTGCTATCGTCGTCCACAACGATAATGCTAAACGCCCCAGCATACTCCTGCCGCAAAAGAGACTGTACGCTTGCCGCAATGTATTCCGACTCATTGCGCGCCGGAACAACCGCAACGACGGCAGGCCAATGCTCCAACTCGGGCAGAATTCGATCCGTGTCGCGCACCCGGCAAAGCCAGAAATTGCCGCGGCCGGCGATAAGATAGAGCCACACCATGACGCAGACGACTGCCAGCACGAGGCTCATTGAAGGAATGTTTCCGCTTGCATTAGACCCCTGCTTTTAACATTGGAACGCACTTATTGGTTCGGCCGATCTGCGGGTTTTGACGAACCGGCGCCGCTGGATTTTTCCGAAAATAGTCGGAAAGCTTCAGTTTGCCACCGGAAATCCGACTCGGGGCGGCCTGTAGGCGAAAATCCAGTCTTGCGACGGTACCAAACGCCAGTACTCTTCGGCGTGCCAGAATGGATTGAAACTCATGCTGCCTGCCTCCAGTGACGTCGTGATTGTCGGTGCTGGAAATGCTGCTTTTTGTGCTGCGCATGCAGCAGCCGAGCACGGGGTGTCCGTCCTGATCCTCGAACGTGCGCCGGAAGAAGAATCCGGGGGTAACAGCCGCTTCACGGCCGGTGCCTTTCGCTGTGTATACAACGGCGTTGATGATTTGCGCGCCCTGATGCCCGACCTCAGCGATGAAGAGGTCGCAAATACTGATTTTGGCACCTACACCGAAGACAAGTTCTTCGATGATATGGGTCGCCTCACCGAATATCGCACCGATCCCGACTTGTGCGAGCTGCTCGTCACTCGTAGCAAGGACACCATTCGCTGGATGCAAAGCAAGGGCATCCGTTTTATTCCGATCTACGGACGCCAAGCTTACAAGATCAACGACAACTTCAAGTTTTGGGGTGGACTAACGGTCGAAGCTTGGGGCGGCGGACCCGGACTTATCGAAGCGCACACTAAAATCGCCCGTGAGAATGGCATAACTATCGCTTACAATGCGCGCGCTTTGTCGCTTATCGCGGACGATGATGGTGTCAAAGGCGTGCGCGTGAAACACAATAGCCGAACCGTTGAAGTCAAGGCAAAATGCGTGGTGCTGGCGACTGGAGGTTTCCAGGCCAACACGGAGATGCGCACCCGATATCTTGGCCCGGGTTGGGAGCTCGCCAAGATACGCGGCACCCGTTTCAATACCGGCGATGGCATTCGCATGGCACTCGAAATTGGCGCCATGCCAACTGGTAACTGGTCCGGCTGTCACGCGGTTGGCTGGGACCGCAACGCACCAGAATTCGGCGACCTCGCCGTTGGCGACAACTTCCAGAAACATTCGTACCCTTGGGGCATTATGATCAATGCAAACGGCGAGCGGTTCGTGGACGAAGGTGCAGATTTTCGTAATTACACCTATGCAAAATACGGCCGCGCTATCTTGATGCAGCCTGGCCAGTTCGCTTGGCAGATTTTCGACAAAAAGATTATTCCGATGCTGCGTGACGAATATCGCATCAAGCAGGTTACTAAAGTTCGCGCCGACACGCTCGAAGAGCTCGTGAAAAAACTTGACGATGTGGATACAAAGCGTGCGCTTGAGACAATCAAGATATACAACAAGGCCGTTCGCACAGACATAGTCTTTAATCCGAACGTCAAGGACGGAAGACGGACCGAAGGCCTGTCTATCGATAAATCGAACTGGGCCAATACTATCGATGAGCCGCCATTTGAGGCTTACGCGGTGACCTGTGGTATTACCTTCACCTTCGGCGGGTTGAAGATCGATACAGCGTCTCGCGTGATCGATACGGACGGCGAGGCGATCGCCGGCCTGCATGCCGCTGGTGAACTGGTCGGAGGACTTTTCTATTTTAATTATCCGGGCGGCACTGGCCTTATGGCTGGTTCGGTATTCGGCAGGATTGCCGGTACTACCGCTGGTCAGCGCGCGGCACAGATGCCCTCCTAATTACAACCATTGATTTTCTGTTAGTGGAACAATCAATGTCTGCGCGCGAGCGGGGCTTAAAAAATCCAGGCCAGCGATTAATGATTTATTTTGCGTTATATCATTGCAGTGTGAGAAGCAGGCTCTCTCGAGCAGCCAACCACTCCGAATAGGTTAATCCGGCTGGCAACGTGTAAATCGCTTTCATGACGCAACAAGGGCAGATTGTCGAAACAGACATCCCATCGCGGCTTGACCGCCTGCCCTGGGGTCGTTTTCACACGTTGGTTGTAGCGGCGCTCGGCATCACGTGGATTCTTGATGGGCTGGAGGTGACCCTTGCCGGTAGTCTCGCCGGTGCGCTGAAAGAAAGTTCAAGCCTGCGCTTTTCCAACACGGATATCGGACTTGCCAGCAGCGCCTATCTTGCCGGAGCCGTGGTCGGTGCAATCTTCTTCGGTTGGCTGACCGACCGGCTCGGCCGCAAGAAACTGTTTTTCATAACACTCACCGTGTATCTCACGGCAACTGCAGCAACGGCCACTTCATGGAATATAGAGAGCTTCGCGTTCTTCCGCTTTGTCACCGGCGCTGGAATTGGTGGGGAATATGCGGCGATCAATTCGGCAATCCAGGAACTCATTCCTGCGCGCGTGCGCGGCTGGAGCGATCTTGTGGTCAATGGAAGTTTTTGGGTCGGTGCCGCTTTAGGCGCGCTCGGCTCATTGGTGCTACTGGATCCGCGCTCAATTGATCCTGACCTTGGCTGGCGCTTCGCTTTCCTGATCGGCGCTGGGCTCGCCTCTTTGATTTTCTTAATGAGATTCTGGATTCCGGAAAGTCCGCGTTGGCTGATGACTCACGGCCACGCCGATGAGGCCGCACGTGTGGTTGCCCGTATCGAAAGTCGATTTACGTCGCTTCCTGAGGCACCGCATTTGCCGCGTGTGCGCCTGCGTGCCCGAAGGTCGACGCCGATTCATCTGGTAGTCCATACACTTTTCAAACATCACCGCCGTCGGACGTTCGTTGGATTAAGTCTGATGGCGTCACAAGCATTTTTTTATAACGCTATATTCTTCACCTACGCTTTGATTCTGGCCGACTTTTACGGCGTCCCATCCGACCAAATTGGCTGGTATCTCCTGCCTTTTGCGGTCGGAAATTTTTTGGGGCCTGTATTGATCGGCCGTTTATTCGATACTCGTGGCCGCCGGACGATGATCGCTTTCACCTATATTGCCTCCGGCTTGCTGTTGGCTTTAACCGGTTGGCTTTTCCTGCGCAATTTAATCGACGCCACGATGCAGACTGCTTGCTGGACGATAATCTTTTTCTTCGCGTCATGCGCGGCAAGTTCGGCTTACCTAACAGTGAGCGAAACTTTTCCCCTCGAGATTCGGGCATTGGCAATTGCATTCTTTTACGCAGTGGGGACGGGTGTCGGTGGAATCTTTGCACCGTCTCTGTTCGGAGTCCTAATCGATACGGGCTCGCGTACAAGTGTGTTCTTCGGCTACCTGTTGGGGTCAGCTCTGATGATTATTGGAGGCTGTATTGCCTGGCGCTGGACCGTGGACGCCGAGCGCAAACCATTGGAAGAGGTCGCCCGTCCACTAACTTTTGTCGGCGGGGAATAGAAGCGGCAGAGCGATTCAAACCAAGCTTTTAGACACGAGGTCGCGCAACGCTTGTGGTGCGAAAATCACCACACCACCACGCTCCAGTTTCAGCCATTTTCTACGTTGCCAATCTTGCAACTGCTTGTTTGCGCTTTCGCGCGAGACTCCGATCATTTGGCTGATTTCCCGCTGGGTCACGTGAATTTTGCCGGACGTCAAAGCAGTGGCAGAAGGCTGATAAAGATGGAGCAGGACCTTGGCCAGACGATTTGGCAGGTCGAGAAAGACAATATCTTCGACCTGCTCGCTGGTCTTTCGGATACGAGCACATAGTATCTTGATCAATCTTTCAGCGACTTCGGGGTTATCCCGTATTAAGGGGATGAAATCCCGACGTTCGATAACCAGCAATTCGCAGTTTTCAATCGCAACAGCGTCGGCCGTCCGTTGCCCGCCGTCGAGAAAAGCAATTTCTCCAAAAAGTTCGCCCGGGACCACCAAATTAAATATCGCATCCTTGCCTTCTTCAGATGGAGCACTGATTCTCACTGCGCCACCGCGAACCGCATATAGCTTTGAGCCGATGTCCCCCTTCCGAAATATGACTGCGCCTTTCTTCAGCTTGGTCGCAATAACGCGAGGAGCCAAGCGATCAATTATTGTGCTACCCAAATCCCTGAAAAAAGGATGGGCGCGAAGCACGCCGTGCTTGTCGGTGGTGGTTGCCCCCGTAGTCATCACAACTCACCAAATCGATGTCCGGGTAAAAGTAACATAGGCTAATAATACCACATTTAGCGGCCTAATTGGGCGAAACGTCAAAACAAACTGTCGACGACCTGAATCAGTAGACTCGTAATCCAATCCCTATTTGTCATTGATTGGCCGCAGCCTCAAAAAATATCGTGCGGCAAATGTGAGCTAGGTCACCGCCGCCAAGCCCGAGCGCATGGTAGCAGACTGTCCATCGGAGGCCGACCATGCGACCGATCAACACAGGAAGCGGGTCCCGCTG
>DATFXJ010000034.1:0-7058 GCA_035315965.1 Pseudolabrys sp. | reverse complement strand
ACCTTCATTGCGGCCATTGCTGCCTGACTCAGGCTTGCAAAGCCGGCGATCTCGCGTCCCACGCGGTCGCCTTCGTTACGGAGCATGTCGCGCACGCCTTGAAGTTCGAGAATGACCCGATCGATCTCCTCCATGGAGGCGCTGGAAACACGCCGGATCAACCCATGCAGATTATCGGCCACCGGTTCGGAAGCCGCCTCTCCGTCGGGGCGCTGACGACGCAACAGCGCGACGTCGCGCCGCACGAATTCGCGAACCTCACCCTCGAAGGCTGTCGCCGCGTCTTGGCTAATGTCGTTGGATTTCTCTGATGATTTCCGGTTCGGGGCATATATCTCCGGGCCGGGCTTTTCCGGAACCGCACCAAGCCGCTCGGGTCTGATGGCCGTCATGATCAACTCCTACAAGGCGCAAAACATTTGCGCGGGGTCCCCAATTGCAAACCAATTGCCACATGTGACTTGGGCGGCCTTGGGGCGGGCCGGGGGGAACTTTGCCCACCGATAATCGCCGTTGTGGAGTTATGCACGACTTTTTGGAGACTGGAGGGCACATTTGCCCCACCAATGCAGCTTGAAGTCGGCGGTAATACTCTTGCTGCTGGCTGCCTGGCTGAAATCGGTGACCGCGGTGGTAACCTGGAGTGGGCCGTAAACCTCTGCTCGGCCATGGTGCCGGTCGGGAGGAGTTGTACTTAAAGGTCCCCTCGTTCCCGAACACCTAGGCGATACCGGCGCGGGAGTCGGAGGGAAACCCATCAACGGCGTATCGTTTGGTCCGGGCGGGCTGGCCGAGCGTTTCCGTGCCCGAATATGTGTTCTGAGGATTAATCAGAAATCGGCTGCCAAACGGAATCGTTTGCTTGAGCGTGGTGCTGAGTTTGGCTTGCCTGAGCATAGACAACCCTCCGGGCTTACCTCCTCTGAGTGGCGAAGAGGTTCATCGCTGCGGTCGTGCAACCGGAACTCGCCTGATGTATTAAACTAGGTTGCAAAGAGGCGGGGCAGAGGGAGCACAGTCATGCCCGCACTATTGCCAATCTTATTTACCGCGTCACATGTCGTTCTCGCTGCGGATTCAGTGCCAAAATTTGATGTCGAGCGGACCTGTCGGCCGGCTGCGGCGGCAGCAACCTTGCCTGGACGTGACTCATCGGCGTGCCAGCGCGATGAGCAAACCGCCCGCAGCAGGCTCGAGAGCGACTGGAGCCAATACACCACGGCACAGCGAAGGCATTGCACAGGCTTTGCCGCACTCGATCGCGCGCCAAGTTATGTGGAATTGCTGACCTGCCTGGAAATGGCCAAGCAGGTCAAGGAGCTGCCGGAAGAGTCCAAGATGGGGACCGTTGGCCGCCGTTGATCGTCAGGGCTTCTTGCCGGGCGGAGGGCTGAATGGGCTGCTGGACGAACCTTGCGTCTGCGCCAGCTTGTAGGCGGAAAGTTGCTTGGGCTTGTCCTTATCGGCCTTCGGTTTCTTCTTTTCCTTCGTCGAACGCAATTGGCCTTTTGCCATGACGACCTCCGTTAAGTAGAGCGATGGCGAATGCTATCCGGCGCGCCGGCCGGCGCAAGGGGATGCCAGCAGGGCTTCGGAAGAGGCCTCAGCTCCTCGGCGAGGGAGTGGCCGCTTTCATCTTTTCGTCAATGCATTTGTTGACGAGGTCGGCTCGCCTATCGAGATTTTCGTGGGCGCTGCCCTTTTCGGTTCGCATCCAGCATTCCCGAGCGGCACGCGTACGCGTCATCGGCGTGGCGTCCTGAACGGCGTCTGGTGGCCGGGAAGCCTGAACCGTTGGCGCGTCGGCGTCCGGTTCGACCGAGACTGCCGCCGCTGGGCCGGTGCCATCGGTTTGGCAAGCAGCTAGCGCGAGGACACAGGCGGAGAGAAATGCGAAGCGTGTGGCGAAGGATCGGACGTTGCAAATCACAAGCTTCATATGTGTATTCCGGAAATACCCGGGTGGCGCGGCCGCGTATTTGCCTGAAAAGACCCGTCTGCGCAACGCCCGCGGAACGAGCCTTCACAATCGCGGGTGTGGGTACAAACCGCCGCGCAGACGAACACGTTGATACCTCAAATAAGACGCGGGACCAGTGGAGGCAACAATGCGTATTCTTTGGGCGGCCGCAGCGGCCGCTGTGGCTCGTTTGCGGTGCCACGATCGGTGTATTGCTGGAACTACTCGAAGTCGAGAACGGCGGTGCGCCCGCCGATAAAAATCAGTATTCGGCAGGGACAGTTGAGCAGCTTGCGACGCCGCGCAAAATGTGAAGCTCGCGGCTTCGGCATTTGTTAACGACGCTTATTGCTTCGGAAACCACCCCGCATTCCCGGCCTACCGAGCTTCGAGCGCGGTGAGTCCGGCCGTGCCGGCTTTACCTCGTGTGACAGCGCGATCCCCATTTCGTCTAAATGCGGCTTATGCGGTCTGTTCACCGCCTGCCGCAATTTCGGATCTTGCGCGATCATCACATCGCGCGCAGTCGGGTTGTCCAACACCGCCAGTTCGGTGGCGCGCAAGCGCTTGATCTCGTCGCGCAGGCGTGCGGCCTCCTCGAAGTCGAGATCGGCGGCCGCCTCGCGCATGCGGGTCTCGAGGTCGGCGATGACCGCTTCGAGATTGTGGCCGATTGTGGCGGCCTCGGCGAATTCGCCGGCGCCGACCGAGCCGGTCGCGATCAGCACGTGGTCGCGCTCATACACGCTGTTGAGAATGTCGGCGATGCCCTTGCGCACGCTTTCCGGGGTAATGCCGTTTTCCATGTTGTAGGCTTCTTGTTTTTCACGCCGCCGGTTGGTCTCGTCGGTCGCGCGCTGCATCGAACCGGTGACCGTATCGGCATAAAGCACGACCTTGCCGTCAACGTTACGCGCGGCGCGGCCGATGGTTTGGATCAGGCTGGTCTCGCTACGAAGAAAACCTTCCTTGTCCGCATCGAGGATGGCGACCAGCGCGCATTCCGGAATATCGAGGCCCTCGCGCAGCAGGTTGATACCGACCAGCGCGTCGAACGCGCCGAGGCGCAAATCGCGAACGATCTCGATGCGCTCCAGCGTGTCAATGTCGCTGTGCATGTAGCGCACGCGGATTCCCTGCTCGTGCAGATATTCGGTGAGATCCTCGGCCATGCGCTTGGTCAGCACGGTGACCAGCGAACGGAAGCCTTTGGCCGCCACATACCGTACTTCGCCGACGAGATCGTCGACCTGCGTGCGCGCTGGCCGCACCTCGACCGACGGATCGATCAGCCCGGTCGGGCGGATCACCTGTTCGACGAAGACCCCGCGTGATTCCTCCATCTCCCAGGGGCCGGGAGTGGCGGAAACCGCGAGTGTCTGCGGGCGCATGGTGTCCCATTCCTCAAAGCGCAACGGCCGATTGTCCATGCAGGAGAGCAGGCGGAAACCATATTCGGCGAGCGTTGCCTTGCGTCGGAAGTCGCCGCGATACATGCCGCCAAGCTGCGGGATGGTAACGTGGCTTTCGTCCACGAACACAAGCGCATTGTCGGGCACATACTCGAACAAGGTCGGTGGCGGCTCACCCGCCTTGCGGCCGGTGAGATAGCGTGAATAGTTCTCGATTCCCGCGCAGCTGCCGGTAGCCTCCATCATTTCGAGATCGAACGTGGTGCGTTGCTCGAGCCGCTGCGCCTCGAGCAAACGGCCAGCGGCATTGAGCTGATCGAGGCGCTGGCGCAGCTCGTGCTTAATGCCGGCGATTGCCTGAATAAGCGTCGGTCGCGGCGTGACGTAGTGCGAATTGGCGTAGATTTTGACGAAGTCGAGCTCGTCGGTCATCTGCCCCGTGAGCGGGTCCATCTCCTCGATTTTCTCGATCTCGTCGCCAAAAAGATGAATGCGCCAGGCGCGGTCTTCATAGTGCGCCGGAAAAATGTCGATCGTATCGCCGCGCACGCGGAACGAACCGCGAAAGAAATCGCCGCCCGAACGCTTGTATTGCAGCGCTACGAGATCGGCAAGTAATTGGCGCTGGTCGATCTTGCCGCCTTGCTTCAGGGTGAACGTCATCGCCGAATAGGTTTCCACCGAACCGATGCCGTAGATGCAGGACACCGAGGCAACGATCACAACGTCGTCGCGTTCGAGCAGCGCGCGCGTGGCCGAATGGCGCATGCGGTCGATCTGTTCGTTGATGGTGGATTCTTTTTCAATATAGGTGTCGGTGCGTGGAACGTAGGCCTCTGGCTGGTAGTAGTCGTAATAAGAAACAAAATACTCGACGGCGTTATCAGGAAAAAACGATTTGAACTCGCCATAAAGCTGCGCGGCTAGCGTTTTATTCGGTGCGAGAATGAGGGCAGGGCGTTGGGTCGCTTCGATCACCTTCGCCATAGTGAAGGTCTTGCCTGAGCCGGTCACGCCGAGCAGCACCTGAGTTCGGTCATTGCGTTTGAGGCCCTCGACCAGCTCCTTGATTGCTTGTGGCTGGTCGCCCTTCGGCTCGAAGTCAGATGCGATGACAAGCTTCTTGCCGCCTTCGGATTTCTCCGGACGTGGTGGGCGATGCGGCGTCCACGGCGTCGCGGTGAATTCGGGCCGTCCCTCGCGCAGAAGCCTTTCAAGGGACTGCTGGCTCGCAATGCCAGCACGGCCTCCTGGCTGCGTCGGCAGGTCGGTGCGCGGGAGGCGGTATTTTGGATCGTCCGTTTTGGGAACGAACGCGATCGCCGTTTCCTCGTCGCCGAGCTCCAGTTCCTTCGCCAGTTGTGGATCAAGGCCCGTGATCGGGGAAGCCGTATAATCACGCTGCGGCGATTGATTGAATTCCTTGGGCGTTGACTTGCGCGCCTTATGGGCTTCGGAAAAATCGCGGCGGCGGTCCCACGAATTTTCGGGCGGAGGCTGTAACCCTGTTCCGGAACCCCTGCCGGCAGTGCCTCGGCCGATGCCAGGATTAAGTACCTTCGCAAGCTCATCCGGGGTCGGCTTGTCGTCAGGCCGCATGGCCTTGGCGCGTGTGGGCCGTGCTGGATCCTTTTTCGGCTTGTCGGGAGATTTCGCCATAGCCCCCGAATATGGGGCGAGTCCTGTCGCGATAAAAGGGCAGTACCCTCGCCGCGACCCAATGCTAAATTGCCCTACAAAAAAAGGGGAGGGGGCGATGAGGAACACCAACCTCACACGACGTCTGTTGCTTCGAGGACTGGCAATTGCGCCATTGGTCGCGCGGCTCGCGCGCAATCCGCTTGGCCGCACCGGCCTGTGCGGGTGATGGTGCCCTATCCGCCGGCGGGCGGCGCCGACACCACGGCCCGCATTGTGTTCGCCAAGCTCGGGGAAATGCTGGGCCAGCAATTTGTCATTGAAAACCGCGGTGGAGCGGGCGGTACAATCGGCGAGGCGGTGGTCGCGAAGGCCGATCCTGACGGCTACACCTTGCTGCATGACGCCACGGCATTCTCGGTCAATTCGTCGCTCTATTCGAATTTGCCGTTCGATTACAACAAAGACTTCGACCCGGTCGCTCTCATTTCGCTGGTGCCGAACATCCTGGTGGTGACGCCATCGGTGCCGGTGAAGACGGTCACCGACGTCATTGCCCTCGCCAAAGCTGCAGCCGACGGCATCGACATGGCATCGTCCGGCAATGGCACGCTCCAGCACCTATCACTGGAAATGTTCCGGCACCAGACCGGCATCAAGATCAGCCACGTGCCCTATCGCGGCGGCGGCCTCGCGCTCAACGACGTGATGGCCGGGCAGGTGAAATTCTTCTTCGCCAATGGCTCGTCGGTGGTCGGATTGATCCAGGGCGGCAAGGTCAAGGCGATTGCGCATACCGGCAAAGGAAAGCTCGCCAGCCTGCCCGACATTCCGCCTGTGGCGGATACGCTGCCCGGCTTTGAAGCCTACGAGTGGAACGGCGTATTCGTGCCGCACGGCACACCGGCGTCGGTCGTGCAGACGCTCAACGCCGGCCTCAACGCCACGCTGCGTGACGCCAATGTTGTCAGCCGCTTCGAGCAACTCAACATTGATATCCGCCTAACAACGCCGCAGGAATTCCGTACCTTTGTCCAGAATCAGATGGCCCTGTGGAGCAAGGTGGTGAAGGACGCCAATATAAAACTTGGCTAAAACCGGTGGTATTCAGTCTGCGGCCTCAGCGACGGAAATTTTCCGCTTCATGGCGTCGGACGTCTGATGGAAGAAACCCGCCAAGACAGTCGCGTGTTCGGCGGTCCGGACAATAATGGGTTCGTTGCGTCCCCGGATGGTAATCTCGGTTCGCCTTAGCGCAGCGGGGTCGATGCCTGCGGTCGTAAACACCTCGTCGGAAATAATGCGATGGCCAATTGCTCGATCGAATCGATGCGCCGCCACATTCTCGTGGAAACACCGGCGCGATTGTTCGGCAATTGAGCGTTAGCACTGGGGCATTTTTGTTGCAGCGGGTTGCAAGTGCTAATTTACCTCCGGACAATCCAAAAGAATCGGTAGCGTTCTTGCCAGTGTGGACGGTTCACACGGCAGTTCGATGATCAGTTCGGAGCCGCATGTAAGGTTTGGTTGGGGAGTAGCGTGGCATGAGTACACCAATCCGGCAGGGCGAGCTCAGTCCGGAAGATCCAAAATTCTATGCGCCGCCAAAGTGGCGTAGCGGAGAGGTTACCGCGGCGCCAACTCAGCATTCGCTAAGCGCCCCGGAGCATCCGACTTCGGAGGCTTATGCCGACCGGGTCTCCCACCACGACGAACTGTCCTTGGATAATGAGCCTATTGCGGACGCTTTTTTGAAATCGAGACAGCAGTCAGAGAACCTCGACTACGGCAGCGTGCGCACGAAGACGCTCGCCATTGCCGCTGGTGTTGTCGCCTGGACCGCGTACTGCATTATCGTAGGGCTCGGACGTCTCGACACAATCAGTTTCGCCCAATTGCGAAACGGACTGCCATCCGCAAGCAATCCGGAGATTTCGGCAAGCGAGCAACCGCAAGCCGCAAATAGTCCACTCCACCCGGAAAATAATGCACTCCTATCGCGGCGGCTGTCGACGCCAATGCTTACTGCGGCAGATGCGATTGGAGAG
>DATFXJ010000033.1:0-8296 GCA_035315965.1 Pseudolabrys sp. | reverse complement strand
ACCCTCGACCACCTGGAGGGCTACCGCGGCTCGCGTCCGGTGCGCGTGGGCAACGGCGCTTGCGAGCAGCTGCAGCTCGACATCTACGGCGAACTGATGGATTCGGTCTACCTATATGACAAGTACGGTGCGCCGATGCCGTATGACTCGTGGCGCCACGTCCGCCGACTGATCGACTGGGTTGCAGACAACTGGATGAAGCCCGACCACGGCATCTGGGAGGTTCGCGGCGGGCACCAGCAATTCGTCTATTCAAAGGTGCAGTGCTGGGTTGCACTCGACCGTGCGATCAGGCTGGCGACCAAACGCAGCTTGCCGCTGGATGGTGCCCGTTTGCTTGCGGAGCGCGACCGCATCTACGAAGCGGTGATGACGCACGGCTGGGACGCGGAACGGCGGACGTTTGTGCAATATTTCGGCACCGACGCGTTGGACGCGGCCAACCTTATCATGCCGCTCGTGTTCTTCATTTCCCCGACCGACCCGCGCATGATCGGGACGATCAACCGCACGATGGCGGAACTGGTTTCCGACAGCTTGGTGTATCGCTACGAGAGGGGCAAAGGCGCCGGCGACGGGCTGACCGGCAGCGAGGGGACGTTCAACATGTGCACTTTCTGGTTGGTCGAGGCGCTAACGCGCGCCGGCCGGCTGGAGGAGGCGCGGTTCATCTTCGAAAAGATGCTGACCTACGCCAACCACTTGGGGCTCTACGCCGAGGAGACAGGACCGTCGGGCGAGGCGCTGGGCAACTTCCCGCAGGCGTTCACGCATATGGGATTGATCAGCGCCGCGTTCAACCTGGACCGTCGGCTGGAGGGCGCGGCCTAAAAGGCCGCAGAGGGAGCGCATGTTCGGGCCGCCATCGTATCTCGGCGTTGCGACCGCCGGCTGGATCGCAGCATTGAAGAGCAGCGATCCGCTAGAGCGGCGCTTGGCCGCGCACGCGCTGGCGGAGATTGGCCGCACGGCGCGGGAGGCGGTCCCCGCGCTCACCGAGGCGTTGCGCGACTCGGAGAGTTTCGTCCGTGTGTGGGCGGCCGCTGCGCTGGCTCGAGTCGAACCCGAGAACCCCGATGCCATCCCCGCTCTGGTCGCGGGTACGCGCGATGGGACCTACTACGTTCGAAGTCTCGCGGCGTGGCACCTGGGGCGCCTTGGTCGGCGACATCCCGGAATCGAGGCCGCCGCGACGGAGCTGCGCGAGCTGCTCGACGACAGCGACCCGAGTGTGCGCGCCGAGGCGCTGGTAGCGCTGGGGAACCTCGCGGGCAAGGGGGCACCGGCCGCAGAACTAAAGTCTCTCTTGGCTCACAGGTGATGCGGCACTATGGCTTTGTCTTTCTTCTAACAATTTGAGGTTTGTGAAACCTGTGGTCATGAGCGTTTCGGTCCGGATTGATTGCATGGCACGTTGCGTTCGCGCGGCTCCCGCCTGCCACTGCGCTGAACTAGTTCCGGATAATGTGAGGAGCCCATGAACGCACCCAAAATCACCCTAATCGGCGGTCCTACTGCGCTCATTGAAATCGCCGGGTTTCGTTTCCTCACCGACCCAACATTCGATGAACCCGGCGAATACAAGCTACCGCACGTCACGCTGACCAAGACGTTAGGGCCTGCTCTTTCGCCGACGCAACTCAGTACTATCGACGCGGTGTTACTTAGCCATGATCAGCATTCCGACAATCTCGACAATTCCGGCCGCGTGTTCCTCAAGCAAGCGTCGCGCGTGCTGACGACTACAATCGGCGCTGAACGTCTCGGCGGCAGCGTCGAAGGTTTGCGGCCCTGGCAATCAATCACACTCAGCAGTCCGCGCTCGTCGGTCAAGGTCACCGCAACGCCGGCGCGTCACGGACCGGCCGGAATCGAGCCGCTGGCGGGCGATGTAATCGGTTTCGTGTTGGAGGATGGCTCGAACACGATTTATGTCACTGGCGACACGGTCTGGTACGACGGTGCCGCCGAGGTGGCGCGCCGCTTTAAGGTTAATGTCGTCTTATTGTTTGCGGGCTCAGCGCAGACGCGTGGACCCTTTCATCTGACGATGGACACCAACGATGCCATCGAAACCGCGCAGGCTTTTCCCGATGCCATAATCGTTCCAGTCCATTATGAGGGCTGGGCGCATTTCAAGCAGAGCGGCGACGATTTGCTTGAGACGTTCAATACGCTTGGCTTCGGATCGCGCCTGCAGTTGCTGGAGCCCGGGGTCGCCACTACGATTGAGCCGCGGCGCGAGGCAGCGTAAATTCCTAGGTAGTGAGTCGGTTTCCGCTTTGAGTTATAAGCGGAAATTTCTGCACTTCCGACTGATGTCCGCTTTACCCCCTGAAAGCTGACGTTGATCGGCGCGAATGCAGCGTCCGCTAAGGGCCAAAGGCGAACATCGCCGCACTTATTCGATCGCCTCGCCGGCATGAGCAAGCAGTGAGGGCGGAACCCTGAGGCTAAGCGCCTTGGATGATTACGAGTTCGTCGCTGAAAGCGTAGGCTGGCGCCGGCGTCGCCGGAATGATGATTGTCATCACACCTTGAAAATTTCTGCGTACCGCCGCTTGACCGCGTCCGCCTGCGCAAGGACGCCTTCCGGATCCTCCTTCATCAGCTTGATGTCGGCGAGTCTGCGGACGCCAGGCTTTTCCACGGTCTGGGAGTGCGGCGAATACTGGCGGGCGTAGTCGACGAGTATCTGCTGAGCCTCACCCGAGTGCATCCAGTTCTGAAATAGGCGCGCGGCGTTCGGATTGGGAGCGGCCTTAAAGATGGCACTTGGGCCGGCGGCGAGCGGCGTGCCCTCCTCCGGATAAATTATGTCGACCGGTTGGCCTGCCTCCTTGTAGCGGATGACCAGGTAGCCCGCGCCGTCCACCATGACCGCGCGTTCGCCAAGCGAAATTCTCTTCGGAGTATCAGTCGCCGACTGAACCTGCATGACGTTCTGCGCCGCCAGCTGCACGAAATAGTCCCAACCAAGATCGCGCGCGATCTCGAACGTCGCATTTATGATCGTGCCACTATAGGCCGGATGCGCTTTGACCAGTTTGTCCCTCCATTTCGGATCGAGCAAGTCCTTGAAACCTTTCGGCGCGTCTTCCTTCTTTACTAGGTTGGTGTTGTAGGCAAGCGGAGAGATCAGAATACGGGTCGTTACATGCAGCCCCTCGGGGTCGTAGTAGCGCTTGTCGTAATACTTTACGACCTCTTCCGGCAGGTACGGCGCGAGCCAGCCGCTGCGTTTCCAGATGATGCAATGCGCCTGGTCGGCGGTGTTGACGACGTCAACGGTGTGGATGTTGGAAGAATACTCCTGGCCGATGCGGGTAAAGACGCGCTCGGCACCGGATCGCTCCACGCGCACCGCAACGCCGAGATACTTCGCCTCGAACGCTTTGCCGAGGCGTTCCGCGAACTGCAAGTCCATCGCCGTGTAAAAAGAAACCTTGCCTTCTTTTTTCGCCGCCTCGATCAGGGCCGGCGTCACTACTTCCGCCGCAGGCGCCGCAGCGACCCGCACGGCAAAGGCGCTGAGGCTAAGCGCCCCAGTACCTCTGAGCACATCGCGTTTTGTAAGCTGTTTGGTCATGGTGTCCTCGATTATTTCCCTCGGCCACACGCGGGCCGAGGAAGATATTGGTGTATTGCGCCCTTGGTCATCTGGGAAACGTAAGTCCAAACGGTGGAAGGACCGATGGCCACCCAGCAAATCCGTTTTGCCGGCACAGACGAGACTTACGGGCCATGGCGCACCAAGGAGTCGTGCACGACCTCTTGTTTTGAGCGCTGCGCGGCGGGCTTCCGAACATGTGCGAGGTTGCTTGCCGTATTGACCAGTGCAAGATGGGAAAAAGCTTGAGGGAAATTACCAACCAGCCGGCACGTACGCGGCTCGTACTGTTCACTCAACAAACCCACGTCATTGCGCAGTGATAGCAGGCGATCGAACAGCCTCAGCGCGTCGTCTTGACGGCCTAGCATGAGATAGGCGTCGGCGAGCCAGAAACTGCAGGCAAGGAATACGCCTTCACCTGCCGGTAATCCGTCACTCGCAGTTGCACTGTCGTAGCGCAGCACTAGGCCCTTCACCATCAGGCGACGCTCGATGGCCGCGACGGTCCCAGCAATGCGACAATCATGGGGCGGAAGGAATCCGATTACGGGCAAGAGCAGCAGGCTGGCATCGAGTTCCTTCGAACCGTAGGCGCGTACAAAACTGCCGAGTTCGGCGTTGAAACCTCGCGTGCAAACGTCGGCGTGGATGCGCTCGCGTATCTCTCGCCATTCGTTGACGGGGCCCGGCAGCTTGAACATTTCCGCGCTGCGGATCGCGCGGTCAAACGCCAGCCATGCCATCGCCTTGGAGTGCGTAAAATGCTCCCGGCCGCTGCGAACCTCCCATAGACCTTCGTCCGGTTCGTGCCAGATGCTGGCAAGGTGTAGGAGAAATTCACGCTGCATGGCCCAGCCCGCCTCATTGACGCCAAGCCCGCCCTCCCGCGCTTGGTGCAAGGCGTCCATAACTTCCCCGAAAATGTCGAGCTGGAGCTGGTCATGCGCTGCATTGCCAATGCGGACCGGCTGCGAATTTTCGTAGCCCGGCAGCCATGGCACCTGCCATTCGGTCAGACGGCGCTCCCCGCGTAGGCCATACATGATCTGAATCTGCCGCGGGCTGCCTGCGGCAGCCCGCAGCAACCATTCGCGCCATGCCTGTGCCTCGTTGTAGTAACCTGCATTCATTAGCGCGAGCAGTGTGAGCGTCGCGTCGCGCAGCCAGCAAAAGCGGTAGTCCCAATTTCGTGAACCGCCGATAAATTCCGGCAGTGAAGTGGATGGCGCCGCCGCCATGCCGCCGGTCGGCGCGTAAGTTAGTGCCTTGAGCACAATGAGCGAGCGCGTTACGGCCTCACCCCAAGGCCCCTCAATTTTGTTGCGACCGGCCCAGGTGGTCCAGAATTCCTCAGTTGCCGCCAAACGCTCAACTACGTCGACCGGTTCGGGCAACGCCTGATGTGACCGCGCGAAGGAAAGAACAAACGGCACCTCTTCGCCGGGCGCGACACTGAAATCGCCTACGGTTTTGAAATTCTCTCCACGCATGCCCACAAACGAGCGCAGCACTGCCATGTCCGGGCCAGCGATGCCGCGAATAGTCGTGTCGTCCACCCGCGTGACCCATGGCACAATCGCACCGTATGCAAAGCGCAAGATCAGCTCGCTGTGAAAAACAACGCGCCCCCTCTCACCCTTAACGATACGGATGAGGTTCGCATAAACGCTGCGCGGTGGCATGAAATCGATCAGCGTTGCTGCACCTTCATCGGTTTCAAAGCGCGTTTCGAGAATAAGCGTGTTCGACCGATAGCGGCGCGTTACCCTGACCGAGTCAGCTTTTGGGCGGATCAGCCAACGCCCGTGTTCCGGCTTACCCAATAGCGCGGCAAAACACGCGTCGGAGTCGAAACGCGGCCAGCACAGCCAATCGATCGAACCGTCGCTGCCAATGAGCGCTGCCGTGCTGAGATCGCCGATCATCGCATAGTCTTCGATGCGCGATGCCATTATTAGTTCTCAGCCACTAAACTCGGTTTAATCGCGATGTCGTCCGCTGAACGCGAGAAACAAGTTTCAGCTGGACATGGCAGCACGATCCACAAACTAAAACAGATTGCCGATCGGGCAAATTCGCCCGGCCGGTATCTTGGTATCGCCAGCGCGAGTTCTTGCTAGAATTTTTCTCTTGTTCCCCCCGATCGCAAGAAAAGCGAGGTGGAGCGCGTGAAAAGAGGGCGTCATAAGCCATCCGATAGTTGCTGTCAGGATCGTCATGCGGAACGAAGCCTTCATCACCCCAAAGCCAATGCACGTGTTTCCACGGGAAGCGAGACTCGATGATTTCTTCGGCAAGGGGCTGATAAAGTCGGCGAGGTGTCGATCCGCCGGATAGACAGATTGCGAATTCGCGCTCGCAAGGGCATGCGAGGGCACACAGCCATTCGGCGATTGCTTTGTAACCGCTTGGGCAGTATCGAAAATGTACCACTCGCCCAATTTTGCGATCTGGCTAGGCACGCGAGCTAGGTTTCTCCCAAAGACGCATACCACCGATAAACGCCTTGTCATTTCCACCCCTCTGTGTGCGTGGCGGTAATTTCTTGACTTTCTTAGCATTACCTCCGCCGAGCACGACATATTCTGGTTCGAGCGCGGCCCTAAGAGTTTTGACCACGGCGGCCACATGCTTACGCCACTTTTTCAACCCAGAGCGTCTCAGCCCGTCGCTTCCGAGATAGTGTTCAAAGCTTTTTCCCTTTTTGTATTGCAGATGGGCGAGCTCCATCGGCACAATCACGCCGTCAATAATCATCGCCGATCCTAAACCGGTGCCCAGGCCGAGAAACAGCATGCGACCGCCGCGATAACTTCCGAGCGCCTGCATGGCGGCATCGTTAATCACCTTGGCGGATCGGTGGAAGGCTTTGACAAAGTCGAAACCTCTCCAGCCTGAGCCAAGATTGTAGGGTTCGGCCATCGGCCGGTTACCGGCGACCGGACCCGGATAACCGATCGATACGACGTCGTAGGTCCAATCGTCGGTCAGACGCCTGACTTTCGCGACCATGGCTTTGGCTGTTAGCTTTCGCCCAGATTTGAAATCACACCGCCTGCGCGGCGCGCTTAGTTCCAATTTCACGTGCGTACCCCCGACATCGATGACCAGAATCGTGCGGGCTTTGCCGAGCGAGCGTTTGGCATGCGCGACTGGCATCGCTAGGCTCGCTTTAGCTCTCGCCTTTCGGTAACAGCGCGCACGTCATGTTTGGCTTCCACCGGATCGTGCCAGCGGCCCACAGTCTTCGCGATATCCTTTGACTGCTCGGGTCCCCACGTGTCCGGATCATAGGGGTAAAGTGGTGTGTCGGAGTCAAGAATCGAATCGACAATCCGCCACTGCGCTTCGCCACTGTCCTCGCGGGAGAACAGCGTCAGATCACCTCTCATGGCGTCGCCAATCAGCCGCTCATAGGCGTCCATGTCTTCGCCACCCTGGTGCAACACATTGAGCTCGACGTCCTCGCCAACCATCGTCTCACCCGCGGCCTTGGCTCTGGCGCCGATCGCAATCACAACGTCGGGCGATAGCCGGAAACGGAAATAGTTAGGTCGTCCGGCTTTGTCGGATTTAAAGATTTTTTGTGGTGGCAAATCCAGATCGACAGTCACCTCGGTTGCTGTGACAGCAAGTCGTTTTCCGGCACGCACTAGAAATGGCACGCCATGCCAACGCCAGGAGTCGACATAAAGGCGTAAGGCGGCATACGTTTCGACTTCGGAATTTGCCGCAACACCCGGCTCATTACGATAGCCGCGATATTGTCCGCGCACCAACTCAGACGTGTGCAAAGGTCGGATGGAGTTAAACAATTTGACCTTCTCGTCGCGCACGTGACTGCTTTCGCTGCTGATGGGGCACTCCATGGCCAAGATCGCCACGATTTGCAAAAGATGATTTTGAATGACATCGCGTATGGCGCCCACCTCTTCGTAAAAACGCCCGCGGCTTCCGACGCCAAAGCTTTCTGCCATGGTGATTTGCACGCTGTGCACATAGTGCCGATTCCACAGTGGCTCGAGAAAAGCGTTGGCAAACCGGAAATAAAGCAGGTTTTGGACCGGCTCCTTGCCGAGAAAGTGATCAATCCGGAATATCGAGTCTTCTGGAAATACTTTATGCAGCGTTCGATTGAGCTGTTGGGCGGATGAGAGGTCGCGCCCGAATGGCTTTTCGATCACCACGCGGGCATTAACGGAACAACCTGACCCGCCCAGGTTTTCAACGACGGTTGGAAACATGCTCGGAGGGATGGCGAGATAAAAGAGCGGCTGCTTGCTCGAGCCGAGCACCGATCGCATAGCCTTGAAAGTATCGATATTGTTGTAGTCGCCATCGACATACCTTAACAGGTCGGTAAAGCGCCCCGCGACTTGCTTGTCAAAACCGTTCGAGTTGCCGATCGCGTCGATTACATGGGCTTTGAAATGGTCGTTTGTCCATCCAGATCTGGCCACGCCGATGACGGGAACGACGAGCCTTCCGCGGCGAAATATCGCGTAGAGTGCGGGGAAAATCTTTTTGTGCGCGAGGTCACCACTCGCGCCGAACAAGACCAGGGCATCTGACCTTATTGGTGTCATTGCGTGTCCTAGCGATGAGTAGACGCCCTATTTTGTTGGCTAAAGCGCGCGGTGACGCCGAATATGGGCCCGAAAATCATCATGTCGTACTCATATT
>DATFXJ010000032.1:0-51951 GCA_035315965.1 Pseudolabrys sp. | reverse complement strand
ACCATGGGGTAGTCAGTGCTCAGACCCCATTTTTCGCGGTATTGGTCGGGGGTCATGTTGTACTGCGTACGCAGGTGCCGCTTAAGCGATTTGAATTTCTTTCCATCCTCAAGACAGACAATGTATTCCGGTGTAATTGATTTTTTCACCGAAACCGCCGGCCTAAGTGGCTCGGCAGGTCCCTCAGCGGATTTCCTGGAGACCCTGCTTAGCGCGGCGTGCACTTGATTGATCAGACCGGGGATTTCCCCAGGGGGTACCGTGTTATTGCTCACATAGGCGGAAACGATCTCCGCGGTCAGTTCGATGAAATTACCGTCGACCGTATTGTCACTCATGAACTACCCCGTCTTTCGCGCCCGAGGTGGCAGAAGTCATCAATTCAATTGATTTGCAAACCCGCGAGTATCGAGTTGAATCCTATATTTAAAACTATTATCCGATTTCAGACTTCGCAAGAAAAAGAAAATTGCCATAGGCAACAATATTGGTCAAATGCGACTGACGGAAGAAAAACAGAAAGATACCGCGGCTTATTTGACACTTAAACCTTTGAGTTCTTTGCAAGGTGACTGCGCAACTCATTGATGGAAGCAAAACGCAGCGTGCCTTGCGGCAATTCCGCTTCGATTGAACCATCAACATACAGCGTATAGCCCATTCCATCGACGACACCTGATTTGAGGATCGCGGGCGTACGCGGTTTTTGTGCTTCTGGTTCGCCACGTACGGTGGCAGCGTCGCGCGACGAAGTATCGGGTTGTGCTTCCGTCCGGGCCTCATTAGCGGAGGGAGCCTTGGGCAATTTCGATTCAGCCGGCCACATTGCGTCGAAGTTGGTGCTGTGAAGCGGCCGGGTCTGGGACGGAGGCGAAGTTGAGGAAGTTGGCGTAGATGGCCAGCCGGTCGTAGGGTCGCGGTTTCTGTCATACATGCTTGATCCAGCGTCGCCGAGTGTCGGGGCTGCGGAAGGACGCGTGACCGCAGTGCCCGCTTGTACGGCTGGAGCCACAGGACGACGTGGAGTCAACGAAATTTCATCCTCGACCGATACAGATGATTCATCCGGATTGGGCAAAGTAGTGGGCGCATAGGTTGCGGCCAACTTGTCCTCGAACACCATAGGGGCCGCACTGGGCATAGCGCCCGCCTCACTTGTGTAAGCCTCAGACTGGGGTCTGGGTGGGAACGGCACGCGACCCGAGGGCGGAATCGGCCGCGCAGCCCCCGCACTTTCCGACGCCTCCATCGGCTGCCCAAGCCGGCTTGGTAATTGCACACCGAGTGCCTCGGCAAGTCGCCGCAGCTGCCCGGCCACGACCCCGAGGCCTACGATGATGAGGCCGCCCACCCCCGCGGTCGTGCCGGCGCTAATAAGCGTATTTCCGAAGCTGAATTCATTGATCGGAATACCAAATCCGATCATCACTAGGCCCACAAAAAGGGCTAAGGCACCGATACCGTACAATATAGCTGGCATGCTCTTTTTGTCCTTCCTGGAACCAACGATTTTGGCTGCAAATCGACAAGCTAAATTCTTCTGGCAACGGCAAATTCTCGCCCGTTCGACCGCCGGCGGCAACAACTAAAGTTAGGGCAATCACGAACAGCTCAAAAACTTAGCTGGCCGGGCCTTTGGGCCATTGGCCGACAATTCTGACCTTAGCGTTTCCAGCGGTCTCTCAGACGTTGCCCCCGACCACGCCACCGCCTAATTAGCTTAATAGAGGAACTCGCCGGGGACATGCCGGGTTTCACCTGACTGCGGGCTTATTTCGCATTCATCGTTTGAAGACCAAGGAGGACATAATGTCGTTCACGCTGCCTGACCTGCCTTATGCCTATGACGGGCTGGCGCCATATATGTCACGCGAGACGCTCGAATATCACCACGACAAGCACCACAAGGCTTATGTTGATAATGGCAACAAACTTCTGGAAGGCAGCGGGCTGGAGGGCAAATCGCTCGAAGGGGTGGTGAAGGGATCATTCGGCAAAAACGCCGGGCTCTTCAACAACGCGGGTCAGCACTACAACCACACCCATTTCTGGAAGTGGATGAAGCCGAATGGTGGCGGCGACAAGATCCCCAGCAAACTGAAGGCAAAGATCGACAGCGATCTTGGCGGTGTCGCCAAGATGAAGGAAGGTTTCACCCAGGCCGGCGTAACCCAGTTCGGCTCCGGATGGGCCTGGCTCGCTGTAAAAGACGGCAAATTGATCGTTAGCAAGACAGCCAATGGCGAAAACCCTCTCGTGCACGGGGCGACGCCAATCCTTGGCTGCGACGTTTGGGAGCACTCTTATTATATTGATTACCGCAATCGGCGGCCCGACTATCTCAAGGCATTTCTCGACCACTTGGTGAATTGGGAGCACGTTGAAGAAATGTTGGTCGCCGCGAGCAAGTAGACATCTCCAACCGTTCGACCTCATCCGTTCGCCTATCCGGCAAGTGGTCGGCAGTCGCAACCGCCGATCATCTTGCCATTTTTGCGCTCGCTGCTCTCGCGGCAGTCGCGTTAATAACGTTCCGCAACTACGGGCTTGGCTGGGACGACTACACCCATGCGCAATATGGTGAGCTCCTGCTCGCATTCTACGGTTCTGGATTTGCCGATCAACGTGCCCTCACCTTCGTAAATCTCTATAAATACGGTGGCGGCTTCGACATGGCGGCTGCGCTCGCCGCCAAAATTCTCCCGTTCGATCTATTTGAAACCCGCCGGCTGGTCGGAGCAACCGTAGGATTCATCGGACTGATTGCAACATGGCGCGTCGGCCGTCGCTTGAGCGGGCCGATTGCCGGGTTGATAGCACTGCTGCTGCTCGCAACGTGCCCACTCTACTACGGGCACATGTTCATAAACGCCAAGGACATGCCGTTCGCCGCCGCCATGGCGGTGCTCCTGCTCAGCATAGTCCGTACATTCGACGAATATCCGCAGCCGGACGCGCGTACAGTTGCGCTTGCGGGGATCGGGCTTGGGCTTGCCTTTGGTTCACGCATTCTCGCCGGCATCGCCGCGCCCTATGCGCTTGCGGCCTTGTTGCTTATCGTTGTGAGTGAAGCTCGAACTCTCGGTCTTCGCCGTTGCTTGGCGCGGGTCCGCGAATTCACTTCAAGGCTCCTGCCGGCGCTCGTGCTCGGTTACTTGATCATGGGATTGCTATGGCCCTGGTCGATCCTGGCTCCACTCAATCCGATCCGGGCTGCGGAATACTTCGACACTTTCTTCGAGAAGCCGTGGCGGGAACTGTTCGCAGGAAAGGTGATCGCGGTGACGGCGATGCCGGCAAGCTACCTGTTCCAACTGTTCGCGCTCAAGCTGCCCGAAATCATGCTGGCACTTGGGCTGGCCGGTGCTGTCGGCGCACTTGTCGCTGCCACACGACGTGAGCTACCGCTCAATCGGCGCGCCAATTTTGTTCTGGTGTCGCTCGCTGTCATCCTTCCGGTGTTGGTGGCAGTAGTGGCGCACCCGGCCTTTTACAATGGACTGCGCCATTTCGTGTTTGTGGTGCCACCTTTCGCGGTTCTTGGAGGTCTTGCCGGTGCCTGGCTCTTCGAGCGCGCTCATATTTTCGGCAAGGCAGCGACGCCCATACTTGTCGCCCTTTTTATTGGCGGGATGGCCTTACCGGTGACCGATATGATCCGGCTGCATCCTTATCAGTACACAGCATTCAACTGGGCCTCTGGTGGTGTTCCAATGGCGTACCGCAAGTACATGCTCGATTACTGGGGTCTTGCATTCAAGCAAGCGGGCGCGGCGTTGCGCGTAAAGCTGGACGATATGCACCTGACACCTCCCCCTGGACGACGCTGGATCGTTGAGATTTGCGGGCCGCAGCACTCGGCGGAAATAGCGCTCGGACCGCAGTTCGAGACTACTTGGGATCGCAAACGTGCTGACTTCGCGATGATGCTCGGCACATTCTATTGCCGGGATCTAACGGCGCCGGTGCTGGTCGAAATCAACCGCGAAGGTATAGACTATGCCCGCGTGTACGATATCCGGGATCGTCCCGTGCCGAATTTGCTCACAGAGCCGCCGCCGTAAGCCGCCGTCAGCGTTGTTCCTCGCGCAGCACATCTGCAGCAACGCGGTGCGCTTCGTTGGCGGCCGGGATACCACAATACATGGTTAAGAGCAGCAAGACTTCTTGAATTTGCTCCACCGTACAGCCGTTCTTCAGCGCGCCCTTGATGTGGACACGTAATTCGTTGGGATGCCCGGCCGCCGCCATCATTGCCACCATCGCAAGTGATTTTACTACAGGCGGCAGTGCCGAGCGTTGCCACACGTCACCATAAGCGTAAGCGTTGATGATGTGTTGTAGCGGCTTGCCAAAATCTCCGAAGGCGTTCATGCGCTTGTCTACCGCTTCGCGGCCGAACATATCGACACGCAGCTTCAGCCCGCGTTCGTAGAGCTCATTATCGTCCATATTAATTACTCCTCGTGAGCACCTTCACCCGATTGTCATTGATCCATCAGCTTGCCTAGTATGCGTTGTTCATGAGGTTTCGTCCTACCAGATCGCTCGCCCACCGATGATCGACGCCGCCGTAATCGGCCTCGGCCGATGGGGAAAAAATATCGTCGAAGCGGTGCAAGGCAAAAGCAAGCGCCTGCTCTTCATCCGCGGAGTCAGGAAGGAGCCCGATCTGGTGCGTGATTTCGCGGCGGCCAAGGGCTTCGAATTGTCCACTGAATTCGAAGAGGCGGTGGGCGATCCCAGCGTGCGGGCCGTTTTCCTCGCGACACCGAATTCCTTGCATGTCGGTCAGATTTCAGCGGTGGCGGCCGCTGGCAAGCCGGTCTGGTGCGAAAAACCTTTGGCGCTCAGCCGCGCTGAGGCCGAGCGCGCTATCGAGGCCTGCGCCAAGGCCAGTGTGCCCTTCGCCCTAGGTAACAACAAACGCTGCTTTCCTAGCATGCGCGAGCTTAAGCGCGTGGTGGCTAACGGCATACTTGGCGAAATTCTTCATATCGAAGGGAATTTCAGCAACGAGCATTCGACTCGCGTGAAAGGCGGCTGGCGCGACGATCCGACGGAGTCGCCGGGTGGCGGCATGACTGGCGCGGGCTTACATGTGCTCGATGCGTTCGTGAACCTGGTCGGCCCAATCGTCGAAGTCGACGCCCGTGTCCATTCGCAAAAGCCGCCACCCGATCCGCGTGATGCGACGGCGGCCCTTGTGCAATTTGAGAGCGGCGCCACCGGCTTGCTCTCGACCGTGCGAGCAGCGCCAATATTTTGGCGGATCCACGTATTTGGTAGCAAGGGCTCGGCGGAGGCGCGAGACGAGACTTCGCTCACCCTTGCGTTGATTGGGGGGAGCCCGGAAACAAAAATTTACCCAACGGCGGATTCGCTGGGCGTATTGCTGGAAGCCTTCGCCGAGACGATTGAAACCGGAAAGCCTTTTCCGATTTCCACGTCCGATATGCTGGAAGTGGTCGGCGCATTCGAGGCGATCATCCGCTCCATCGCCGAAGGCAAGCCAGTCGCGGTGTCTGCGTAGGCACCTATTGCTTATCAATACCGGCCGCTTCGCGGACTGCATCCCATCGTTTGTATTCGCTTGCCATGAAATCGCCGAAAGCCTGCGGCGTGGAACTCGTCACTACAACGCCCGCGGCAACCAAGCGGTCGCGAGCGGATTCATCAACAATGCTCTCGTTTAGCGCCTGATTAAGCCTGGCGATCACGGCCGTAGGTGTGCCTTGCGGCGCAAAGAAGCCATACCAGGTCGTCACATCGTACCCCGGAAGTAGTCCGGATTCGATCACGGCTGGAACATCCGGAACGGCCGGAAAACGATCTTTGCCAGTTACGGCCAGTGCCTTGAGCTGGCCGGAATGCACATGCCCGATCAAGGCCGACACAGTGTCGAACAAAACATCCGCGTGTTTGCCAAGGATCGCGTTGATTGCTTCCGGCGATGTCTTGAAGGGAACATGCAGCAGATTGATTTTTGCAGTTTGTTTAAACAACTCTCCCGCGAAGTGTTGCGTGGCCGCAAAGCCTGGACTTGCGAAAACGATCCTGCCCGGCTCGGCTTTCGCCGCCGCGACCAGTTCCTTCACGTTTTTGGCCGGAAAATCCGGCCGCGTAACAATCAGCAAGCTTGCGGTCGCGATCTGGCCGATCGGAGCGAACGCGGTCAAGGTGTCATAACGCATGTTCTTTCTGGTGACGGCGGCGATTATCTGGCCCGCAGTCATGATGCCGAGCGTATGGCCGTCGGGTTCCGCATTGGCGACCGCCTCATTACCCAGGATGCCACCGGCACCGGGCTTGTTTTCGATTACAACCGGCTTACCAAGCTTGCCCTGCATCGAGTCCGCAACAATGCGGCCTATGATGTCGGCACCCCCGCCGGGTCCGAACGACACGATGATGCGGATCGGTTTTTGTGGCCAGTCCTGCGCGACAGCGGGGTTTGCATCAACCAGTGTCAGCATCAGCGCTGACGTTACCACCAGCATTGCTTTTCTCATCTTGGTCCTCCCCCATTGCCGCCTTGATTGGCGCCACGGCGGCGCACTTCCTTAATGATGACGCTGTTGTCGAGATCTGCTTCGCCGGCTCGCACGCAGGCTTCCAGCATATCTGCGTGCAATTCGAGCGCGGAAAGCTTTTGGCCTACCGCGGCAGCCTGAACGAGCATCAAATGCGCATCCTTGAGGGTTTGCTTGACGCGACCTTCCACCGAAAAATCGCCTCGCACCATTTTCGGCCCCTTCGTTTCCATCACTTGCGAATAAGATGCTGAAGCGCGCGCGACTTTAAGAAAAGTCGCGGGATCGAGGCCGATCCGTTCGGCAAACACCAGGCCCTCGGCCAGCGCCAACCGGTTGAGGCCAAGGATCAAATTGACCGCCAGCTTGGCACGTGCGCCGTCGCCGACCGTGCCAACATGAAAACGCCGGGAGAACAACGCATTGAGCACGTCTTTCATTTCCTCAGCAATCGCCATGTCGCCGCCGATCAGCGCAACTCCGTCGCCACGGCGTACCTGATCGCTGGTGCCCGAGACCGGCACATCCAGATAGCGAATGCCGCGCGGAATAACGCGCTCGGCAAGGGCCGCCACGCGGTCCGGATCGCAGGTGCTCATGCACAGCACAATCTTTTCCGAGCTGTCACCGAGCGCCGCAAGCAGATGGTTCCCGACCACATCCTCGACCTGCTCCGTGTTGAACACGGCGACAATGACGCAACGCACTGGTTTCGTCAGCTCCGCGACCGATGACACGGGGTGACCACCGATTTCGGCAAGGCGAGCGCGTCGTGCCGGATCGATGTCAAAGCCGGTAACGGGAATTTTCGCGGCGATTAGGCGCTGGGCATAGACCTCGCCCATCAGGCCGAGACCAACAATGCCGACGGGAGCGCTAGTCGCGCGCTCATGCATGGGCATAGTCCCAGTAAAGGTCACGTGCCTTGCGATAGAGCGGTCCCGGCTGCAGCGAGCGATCGTCAATGCGGCTCACTGGCATCACCTTGGAGTAATTTCCCGAAGAGAAAATCTCGTCGGCATTCTGGACATCACAATAGCTTAGCGTGGTCTCAATGACGCTCACACCGGCGTAGCGCAACAGCTTGATCACCCGTTGGCGGGTAATTCCATTGAGGAACGCGCCGTTTGGCGTCGGCGTGAACACTGCACCGTCCTTTCCGATGAAAATGTTTGCGGTAGCGAGCTCCGCCACGTTACCGAGCAGATCGAGCACGACGCAATTTCCGTAGCCACGGCCATTCGCCTCAAGCAGAGCGCGTGCGTTGTTGGGATAGAGACAGCCGGCCTTGGCGTTGACCGGCATGCATTCCAGGCTCGGCTTGCGATAGGGCGACAGAGTGATCGAAAAACCTTCCGGCTTGCGCATTGGTGCCTCGTAAAGAGTCAGGCACCATTTTGTCGATTCCGGATCGGGCGCGACCAGCAGCGTGCCGCTGCGTTCGGCCCAATACATCGGGCGAATGTAAAGCGCCGCCTCCTTATCGAATCGCTTACTGCCGTCGCGGGTAAGGCCGATCCAGGTCTCTTCCGGCACCATCGGCTTGAGATCCATTGTTTCGGCCGAGGTGTTCACACGCGCGCAATGCAAATCGAGATCAGGCGAAACGCCTTCGAATGCTCGCGCGCCGTCAAACACCGAGGAGCACAGCCACGCGGCATGGTCACGCACCCCCATGATCGGGATATTGCCCTCATGCCAGTCGCCTTCATAAAAGGTCCAGGTCTTCGACCACGCTCGTCCCGGCACCATCTACCACTCCAGACTCAGGTCCACCGCGCGAATATCATTGCTCAGGCGGCCTTGCATAGTAACCATAGCGAGCCGGTCGGGAGGATACCATGTCGCCCATTTTTATCTTTGACGCCTATGGCACCTTGTTCGACGTGCATGCGGCCATCGCGCGCCACCGTGCGCAGCTGGAGCCCGATGCTGATCGTCTCTCAGCAATCTGGCGCACCAAGCAGCTCGAATATACCTGGACGCTCACGCTCGCGGGGCATTACATGGATTTCTGGCAGCTCACAGAGCGTGCGCTCGATTACGCGCTCGCCTTGGTGCCGGGCGTGGACAAATCGGTCAGGCCCGACTTGCTGGATGCCTATTTCAAGCTTGATGCCTTCCCCGATGCATGCGCGGCATTACGCGCACTCAAGGGCGAGGGGCGCACGACCGGCATTCTTTCCAATGGCTCCCCTGCGATGCTCAAGGGAGCCGTGGAAGCAGCCCGCATTGGCGATGATCTCGATGCAATTCTATCGGTCGACGAGCTCAAAATGTTCAAGCCACGGCCGGAGGTCTACGGTCTCGTCACCGACCACTTCAAATGCAAGCCCGGCGATGTGACGTTCGTCTCATCCAACCGCTGGGACGTGATGGCCGGCGTCTCCGTTGGCTTCCGTGCTTTGTGGGTCAATCGCGCAAATATGCCAGATGAATATTTAGATTTTCCGGCAGCACAAACGTTGAAAGACCTTGGTGCGTTGACGAAATAGCGCCTAACACTTTCGTCGTATACAGCAGACTGGCGTTGTCAAGATTTGCGGCCTATATGCCGTGAATCCCACCGTAACTGTCCTTCCTATGCAATCGATTATTTCCGTCAGAGACTTGTCGAAAAACTACGCATCCGGATTCCGTGCTCTATGCCGAATTAATCTCGACATCCGCCGTGGTGAAATATTCGCTTTGCTTGGCCCCAATGGCGCAGGTAAGACCACGCTGATCGGAATCATATGCGGCATCCTGGTGCCGAGCCAGGGCAAGATCACGGTCGGCGGCTACGACATTATCACTGACTACCGTGTCGCCCGCTCTATGATAGGGCTTGTGCCGCAGGAATTACATACTGACGCCTTCGAGAGCGTATGGGCGACCGTGTCCTTCAGCCGCGGTCTGTTCAACAAGCCAAAAAACCCTGTCTATATCGAGAAGGTGCTCCGCGCGCTGTCCCTTTGGGATAAGAAAGACAATAAAATCATCACCCTATCTGGCGGCATGAAGCGCCGCGTGTTGATTGCCAAGGCGCTGTCACACGAGCCGCAGATTCTATTTCTCGATGAACCGACCGCCGGAGTCGACGTCGAACTCCGCAAAGATATGTGGCAAGTCATCCGGGACCTGCGGGATTCCGGCGTCACCATCATCCTGACCACGCATTACATCGAAGAAGCTGAAGATATGGCCGACCGAATCGGGGTGATCAACAAGGGCGAGATCATCCTGGTTGAAGACAAGGCCGAATTGATGCGCAAGCTCGGGAAGAAGCAGCTGACGTTGCAACTTCAGCAGAAGCTCGCCACAGTTCCCGCAGAGCTCTCCGCCTTCAAGCTCGCGATCGGCGAGGAAGGCAACACCTTGATCTACGACTACGATACCAAGGCGGAGCGAACCGGCGTGGCGACGCTCCTCGGCGAGCTTTCGCGCGCCGGCTTGCGGATCCGTGACCTGCAAACTACCCAGAGTTCGCTTGAAGATATCTTCGTTGGACTGGTGAGCGACAGATAATGAACCTCAGGGCCATCCAGGCTATCTATTGTTTCGAAATGGCGCGCACCGGGCGGACCATTTGGCAAAGTATTGTCTCGCCGGTCCTTTCAACATCACTCTATTTCGTAGTTTTCGGGGCAGCGATCGGTTCCCGCATCACCGAAATCGAGGGTGTTCCATACGGCTCGTTCATCGTACCCGGACTCATCATGCTTACATTGCTCACGCAGAGCACCATGAACGCATCTTTCGGTATCTATTTTCCGCGCTTCACCGGGACAATTTACGAAATCCTGTCAGCACCAGTATCGCCATTCGAAGTCGTTCTTGGTTATGTCGGTGCTGCGGCGACGAAGTCAATCATTCTCGGTCTGATTATCCTGGCGACGTCGTGGTTATTCGTGCCCTTGCACATCGCGCATCCATTATGGATGGTCACGTTTCTGGTACTCACGGCGGCGACTTTCAGCCTTCTCGGCTTTATCATCGGCATCTGGGCCGAGGGCTTTGAACAGCTGCAAATCGTGCCCCTTTTGATTATCACGCCCTTAACCTTCCTCGGCGGGACATTCTATTCGACCAGCGTGTTGCCGCCAGCCTGGCAGACCATCTCGCTGTTCAATCCGGTTGTGTATTTGGTCAGCGGATTCCGTTGGAGCTTTTTCGAGATTGCTGATGTGAGCCATGGCGTCAGTATTGGCATGACACTGCTTTTCCTTGGTGCTTGCCTGGTCACGGTCTGGTGGATGTTCAGGACTGGATACAAATTGAAGAAGTAACCGCTCGAACGCTCGTAAAACTGAAAATAAGCGCCCGCTATTCGGATACGTCCTTGCCGTCAAAAAACCGAGGAACAATTCGAGGAGCCCGTATGCCATCGATATTAAAGACTTTCGCAGGCTTGGCCGCGTCGCCATGCTTTCATTACTGGCTCTTGGTGACGGCCTGCCGAAAGGGTTGGCAATGAGGTGGTCGGTGCCGTCGGGGTCTCCGGCTCGCCCGGAAAGGACGATGTCTGCTCGCAGGCCAGTATCGACAAAGTCGCCGATCAGCTGAGGGTAACACCAGCTAGCTGGCCGACAACGCGTCGAGAATACGCGCCCAGCTTCTCATGCCTTTGTGAAAGCATTTCAGGTCGAATTTCTCGTTCGGTGAATGGACGCGGTCGTCGTCGAGCGCAAAACCAACGAGCAAGGAATCCATGCCGAGCACCTTCTTGAAGTCCGCTACAATCGGAATCGAGCCTCCTGCCCCCACTGCCACTGCTTTATGGCCCCATTCTTCGGCAAGCACTGCCCGCGCTTTGGCGAGCGCCGGATTATCGAAAGAGAGCTGGATCGGCGGTGCTAAACCAAAATTACCGAACTCCACTTTGCAGTCATCGGGCAGCCGCGCCCGCACAAAGCCTCGGAAGGCGTCGCGGATTTTCTCAGGGTTCTGCCCGCCAACAAGGCGGAACGAGACTTTCGCGCTGGCTTCGCCGGGGATGACGGTTTTGGCGCCCTCCCCTGTATAGCCGCCGATGATGCCGTTGATCTCGGCTGTCGGCCTGGTCGTGACTTGCTCGATCAAAAGCCGGTCTTTTTCACCAGCGGGATTTTTCAGTCCAATTGGCCCTAAAAATTTCTCAGCCGTTAGATCGAGGGCCTTGAGATCAGCCCTGATGTCGGACGGCAGGTCTTTCACGCCATCATAAAAGCCGGGAATGGTCACACGCCCCTGGTGATCCCACATCGCGCCGAGAATTTCAGCCAGAAGCCGCAAGGGATTTTGTGCAGCGCCCCCGAACAGGCCGGAATGCAGATCGCGATCGGCGCAGATGATCTTAACGTTTTCGTAGACCAGCCCACGCAGCGAGGTGGTCACCGCCGGCGTCTTCTGATCCCACATGGCTGTATCGCAAACCAGCGCCAGATCGAGCTTGAACTCAGCCGCATTATCGCGCACGAAGCTGAACAGATTTTTTGAGCCGCATTCTTCCTCGCCTTCGATCATCATAGTGATGGGCAAGGGCAGGCTGCCAGTGACGACCTTGAATGCGCGGCAGGCCTCGATGAATGTCATCGCCTGACCTTTGTCGTCGCAGGCTCCGCGCGCAACGATGATCTTGCGGCCATCTGCCAATGTTTCGATGCGGGGTTCGAACGGCGGCGTCTTCCATAAATTCAAAGGGTCGACCGGCTGCACGTCATAGTGTCCGTAGAACAGGACGCGCGGGCCTGCCACGCCGTTCGACTTGCCTACCACCACCGGATGGCCGGCCGTGGGGCGCACAGTGGCCTCAAAGCCGATCGACTTGAGATCGGCGGCAACATACTCAGCTGCCGCGCGGCACTGGTCTTTATAGGTTGGATCAGTGGAAACCGAAGCGATCCGCAACAGGGCGAACAACCGCCCTACACTTTGATCAATATCTTGGTCGATTTGATTAAGCACCGCGTCGAGAGTCTTCATGAGCGACCCCTTACGAACAGGCATGTGAAGCTAGCAACGCTCACCCGGGCTGAAAAGAAGACTCAATGTAGAGTTGGGTTGTGAATTGCGGCACCGAGACGCCAGTAAAGCGTGTGCGGCAGGATTGCCGCGGTACCATCAGCGTCCACCGCAAGTGTGGCCGTTACCACGGGAGCAACGATCAGCGCAGGAATGCCGCCGTCCGGGGACTCGCACATCGACTGCTACTAGGCAGACGTCGGCGCCGTCCGACTTCTCGAGACCGGTTACGGTTGTGGCCTTTGGTACCTCCATTCGCCGGATACGGGCGGGCACGACTTGACCCCTAATCGCTGTCGGCGACGAACTTGATCAGCGCCACCCTCTGCAAGCCTTACAACCTAGCCCGGTTTGTCTTTCTGCGAGCGCCGCACAGGCGGGCCAAATCCGGACCGATTACTATATCCTTCTTCTGTATGGATTATTTGAACAAACACGGCTCGATTAGACTTATCAAATTGCCAGTCACCGGATGGTGAAACTACGAACGCCGATCAGATCTGCTGAAATCACGATCGTCAACGGCATCGTTTGGTCTCTCTAGTTTCGAAGAATGCCGCGACGAGCAATAGTGCATCGCGGACACACTTACGCAGTATTTGCTTGATCGCGATTCATTTCGCTTGACTGTTGCTGCCGCGACAATCGCCAGCTGAAGTTCTGCTGCCACAAATAAGCCTGCGTACGCTTGTCATCGACAAAAGCGACGTCCAATATGACCGCAATTCCGCCACAAGTGCGGAGGCGCGAGGGATCATGGATGAGCTAATCGGCCGTCTGGCCGCGAATGTTGGCGTTGACCGAAATGCTGCGGAAAAGTCGGTTGGCATTATCCTCAATTTCTTGCGCAAAGAAGGCCCGCCCGAAAAGGTACAGGCTCTCATCGACCGGCTTCCGGGAGCGGAGGGCTTGCTAGCAACGCACTCCGGAGCTGGTGGCGGCGGGTTCCCGATGGGGGGGATTATGGGCGCTGGCACCAAGATGATGGCGGTGGGACTGAGCATAGGGCAGGTGCAGGGCATAACCCGCGAAACCATCGCTTATGCTCGCGAAAAGATCGGCGATGAAGCCGTTGGAGAAATCGTGGGTGCGATTCCGGGGTTGAGTCAGTTTGTTTGAACCGTTTGGCGAGGCGAACAAACGCAAGAAAAAGCGGAGGAGGCGCGATGTCCTATCCCATCACCGATATTGACGGGATTGATGGCGAAGTTGCCGTTATTCTCAAGTCGGCGGGAATTAGGTCGACCGACCGGCTGCTAGAAGCCGCTCGCACCGTAAAGGGGCGTAAAGCGCTTGCAAAGAAAACCGGCTTTGACGAGAAACAGTTATTGTATTGGGCCAATGTTGCCGACCGCATGCGCATTAAAGGCGTCCGCAAGGAATACTCCGAACTGCTGCAGGCCGCCGGTGTTGATACTGTGAAAGAGCTCAAGTATCGAAATCCGGGCAATCTTGCCAAGGCGATGGCCGACGCCAACAAGAAGCGCAGATTAGTCAGAGTTCTTCCATCCGAAAAAGTCGTCAAGCGCTGGATCGAAAACGCTAAGCTTTTGCCCTTAAAGATCACCTATTAGCCGCCTGGGTCTGCTTGACAGTCTCGCACCGACCGCGCAAAGCGACCGGCATGGGAAGCACGCGTAACCTCCATAGAACGGCCGGATCCGCTGGCAAATCTGTACCCACCGCCCTTCCGACGCTGCTTTCAGTCTGCCGCCCATTGGTCATGGGAATTTTGAACGTAACCCCGGATTCCTTCTCGGATGGGGGCCAGTTCTTGGACCCCACTGAGGCCATCGCCCGGGCTGCCGAAATGGCACGACAGGGCGCCGACATCCTAGATATAGGCGCCGAGTCGACACGTCCTTATGGAGGCGCAATTCCCGTGTCGGCGGACGACGAAAAGGCCCGCCTAGCCCCGGTTCTGTCGGAAGTAGTCAAGCTTGGCTTGCCGGTATCGATCGATACTATCAAGGCTTCTATCGCAGCTTGGGCAATCGAACAGGGTGCAGACATCGTCAACGATGTCTGGGGCCTGCAGCGCGATTCCAGCATGGCGCCTCTGGTGGCTAAACTCGGAGTGCCGGTGGTTGTCATGCACAACCGCGAGGTCGCCGACGCTGCGGTGGACATCGTAGCCGATGTAATGGCTTTCTTTTCCCGCTCACTGGAGATCGCAGCCCGAGCCGGTATTGCACGCGATTGCATCGTGCTCGATCCCGGCATTGGTTTTGGTAAAACGCCGGAACAGAGCATCACTTGTCTTGCACGGCTCGCCGAGTTCAAGCGCTTCGGGTTACCGCTCTTGGTCGGCGCCTCGCGCAAACGCTTCATCAGCACTATCACGCCGTCACCGCCCGAGGGTCGCATCGGAGGTTCGATTTCCGCTCATCTGCTTGCGGTCCAAAAAGGTGCTGCAATTGTGCGCGCTCATGATGTCGCGGAGACCGTGCAGGCGCTGCGCGTGAGCGCCGCCATCGAGGCAGCTCGGTGACAGATCGCATATTCATCCGCGGCCTGTCGCTCTACGCCAATCATGGCGTAATGCCGCACGAGGCGAAAGTGGGGCAGAGTTTCACAATCGACCTTGACCTTGAAATCGATCTTTTGGCTGCCGCACGTTCTGACAAGGTCATCGACACCGTTTCGTATGAAAAGGTTGTCGAATGTGTTACCGAAGCGTTCTGTGCACAGCGCTTTCGGTTGATCGAAGCTGCGGCCGGTCGGGTTGCTGACGCCGTGCTCGCCACCTTTCATCTCGCGCGCTCGGTGCGGGTCACTATTCACAAGCCGCATGCTCCTATTGCTGCGACTTTTAACGACGTAGGTGTAACGCTGGTGCGGAGCCGTCATGGCTGAGGCGCTGCTGGCGCTCGGGGGCAACGTTGGAAACAGCCGGGCGATTCTCGATCGAGCCATCGCGTTACTCTGCGATGGCATAGATGTTCGATTGATAGCGCGTTCGTCCGACTACCGTACACCGCCTTGGGGTTTCAAGTATCAGCCATACTTCGTCAACCTCGCCATCGCCGTCGAAACCACCCTTGGTCCGCGCGAATTGCTCGCGCGAGCGCAAACGGTTGAGCTGAGTCTTGGCCGAGATCGAGCTCACGAAAAGCGGAATGGCCCGCGCACGGTAGATATCGACATCATCTCGTATGATGAGGTGACCATGGATGAACTAAATCTGACGCTGCCACACCCGCGTCTGTTTGAGCGCGCTTTTGTACTGGTTCCGCTGGCCGAAATTGCAGGAGACCGGGTCATCGCTGGGCGCCGAGTGGCCGAGGCTGTTAAGGCTGTCGACACGCGTGGGATCCACCGGATGCCTTAACCGGGCGCTCGACCGGTACATAACTTTAATTGCTTCGACGCAATGGCTCGATTGAGCCGACTGTGTCATTTTGCCTGCATGACAGACGAAATTCCTCTCGCCTCTGAATTCCCGCCAACATCCGAACCGGAGTGGCGGCAGTTGGTCGAGATTGCCCTCAAAGGTGCTGCATTCGACAAACGGCTGGTAAGCCGGACTTACGATGGTCTGCGGATCGAGCCCCTCTATGCGCGGGCTGTTGGAGCAAAACCCGTCGCAGGGCGGGCGCCGGGTTCGGCCTGGACGTTGATGCAGCGCGTTGACCACCCTGACCCCGAGGCAGCAAACACGCAAGCGTTGCAAGACCTGGAGAATGGCGCCACCGGCTTGGTGTTGGTCATGGCAGGTTCAGCCAGTGCCAATGGTTTCGGTCTCGACGCGTCGGCGGAAACACTTGTGCGCGCCCTCGAAGGCATACAGCTTGAAGCCGGAATCACCATTGATTTCAATTTGAGTCCGGTGACCCGTACGGTCGTGCAGCATTTCGTTACGCTCGTGAAAAACCGAAAGCTCCCGCCGGATTCCGTCGATATGCGGGCCAGCATCAATCCGATTGGTGACTTTGCTGCTTCTGGCGCAAGCCAGCAGACTTGGAGCACGCTATCTAAAGACTTTGCCAATGTAATCGGCGAAATGGCGTCGCAAGGGTTTCGTGGTCCGTTCGTGGTTGCCGATGGACGCATTATCCACGACGCAGGAGGTTCAGAAGCCCAGGAACTGGCTTTCGCGACCGCGAGCGCGGTCGAGTACTTGCGCGCGCTTGAGCTTAAGGGGGTTTCACTCGATGCCGCGCGTCGGATGATCTATTTCCGGTTGGCGGCGGATGCCGATGAATTCCTGACAATTGCAAAGTTTCGCGCCCTGCGAAAAGTCTGGGCCTGCATCGAAGAGGCATGCGGTATCGCCGCGAGACCGACAAATGTGGCTGCGGAGACCGCGTGGCGTACGATGACGCGGCGCGACCCTTACGTAAACATATTGCGCACGACGATTGCGATTGCTGCTGCCGGCCTTGGAGGTGCTGACAGTATCACTGCTCTGCCACACACCGCGGCGCTCGGATTACCAGACGCATTCGCGCGCCGGATCGTACGCAATACGCAGCTTATTTTACTTGAGGAATCGAATCTGGCGAAGGTCGGCGATCCAGCCGCAGGATCTGGTGCCATCGAAGATCTCACAAGCAAGCTCTGTGCTAGCGCCTGGAAGTTGTTTCAGGAGATCGAGTCCACCGGCGGTGTCTGGGCGGCGCTCGAACGCGGTTTGATCCAAGCGAACATTGCAACCGTGCGGTCCGAGCGCCAGAAGGCGGTAGCGCGTCGGAAGGACGCATTTACTGGTACGAGCGACTATCCTGATCTGGGCGAAACGCCACCAACGTCGCTCGATGTTGCCAAAGTGACCCCACCGAAAGAGGCGGTCCCTGCGGTTACCATTCAAGCCTTGCCACGGATTCGCCTCGCCGAACCATTCGAACGCTTGCGCGATGCCTCCGACCGCATATTGGAAAGGACCAGGAGTCGTCCAAAGGTCTTTCTTGCCAATCTTGGAAAGGCCTCTGATTTCACCGCGCGGGCAACCTACGCTAAAAATTTTTATGAGGCGGGCGGCATCGAGGCTGTGGCTAACGACGGCTTTAAGAGCAACGCTGAGATGATCACCGCTTTCAGAGCCTCCGGCGCAAGGCTTGCTTGCCTGTGCTCCTCGGACAAAGTCTACGCAAGCGAGGCAGCCAAAGCGGCCAAAGCCCTGACGGCCGCCGGCGCTATTGTGCACCTTGCCGGCCGGCCTGGTCAGAACGAGGCCGAATGGCAACAGGCGGGAATTAAAGCCCTCATTTACGTGGGCTGCGACGCGCTTGCGACCTTGCACGCCGCGCATGATATTCTGAGTGTCAAATGAGTCAGCTGCCCAACTTCACGAAGGTCGACTTTGCCGACACTGGCCCATCGGTCGGCAACGACTCGTCTGCATCTTGGGCAACACCGGAAGGCATTGCGGTGAAGCCGGTCTATAGCGAGCAAGACCTCGCTGGACTCGACTTCCTGAAAACTTATCCAGGTAGGCCGCCGTTTCTTCGCGGCCCATATCCTGCGATGTACGCGGCTCAGCCCTGGACAATCCGGCAATATGCCGGGTTCTCGACCGCAGAAGATTCGAATGCCTTCTACCGGCGCAATCTCGCCGCCGGCCAGAAAGGCCTCTCGATCGCTTTCGATCTTGCCACCCATCGCGGCTATGACAGCGATCACCCACGTGTATCTGGCGACGTTGGCATGGCGGGTGTTGCAATCGACTCGATTTACGATATGCGCACGTTGTTTTCGGGCATCCCGCTTGACCAGATGAGCGTGTCGATGACCATGAACGGCGCCGTGTTGCCGGTGCTTGCCCTCTACATCGTTGCTGCCGAGGAACAGGGCGTCCCCCACCAGAAGCTCTCCGGCACGATCCAAAACGATATCCTCAAAGAATTCATGGTGCGCAACACCTACATCTATCCGCCAGGACCAAGTCTGCGCATCATTTCCGATATCTTTGCGTTTACGGCAGCAGAAATGCCGAAGTTCAATTCGATTTCGGTGTCCGGTTATCACATGCAGGAGGCCGGAGCGACCCAAGATCTTGAACTCGCGTACACACTCGCTGATGGCGTCGAATATGTGCGCGCGGGGTTGAAAGCTGGGCTCACAATAGATCAGTTCGCGCCCCGCATTTCATTTTTTTGGGCGATCGGCATGAACTATTTCATGGAGATCGCCAAGCTGCGCGCTGCCCGAATGCTGTGGGCGAAGCTGATGAAGGCTTTCAACCCTGATGACACACGTTCGCTGTCGCTGCGCACTCATTGCCAGACCTCAGGCTGGTCGCTTGCCGCGCAGGACGTATTCAACAACGTTCCCCGCACAATGATCGAGGCGATGGCGGCAACCCAGGGTCAGACCCAATCGCTGCATACCAATGCGCTCGATGAGGCTCTCGCTTTGCCAACAGATTTTTCCGCCCGTATCGCCCGCAACACACAGATTGTTTTGCAACAGGAGGCGGGCGCGACCCGCATCGTCGACCCCTGGGGTGGCTCCTATTATGTAGAGCGATTAACCTACGAGCTGGCACGCAGGGCCTGGAGCCATATTGAGGAAGTCGAAAGCTTCGGTGGTATGGCCAACGCGATCGAGGCCGGAATTCCCAAGCTGCGCATCGAGGAAGCCGCCGCGAAAACGCAAGCGCGTATAGATGCTGGCGTACAATCCGTTATCGGCGTGAACAAATACCCGCCGTCCGACGAGGCACCGATCGAAGTTCTAAAGGTGGACAATTCCGCCGTGCGACAGAGGCAGCTCGACAAGCTTATGCGACTGAAAGCCGAACGCGATCACGCTACATTACAAAACGCGCTCGATGCGCTCACCCGCGCTGCTGACAGCGGCAACGGCAATTTACTGGCGCTCGCTATCGATGCAGCGCGCGCTAAAGCAACCGTTGGCGAAATCTCTGCGGCGCTGGAAAAAGTCTTCGGTCGTCATCGGGCCGAGATCAAAGCGATCACCGGAATCTACAAGCGGGAGGTCGGCATGACCGGCGCTGTCGAACGGGTTCGAGCCGCAGTCGAGGCATTTGAAACCGCCGAGGGCCGCCGTCCACGCTTGCTGGTCGCCAAGATCGGACAGGATGGCCACGACCGCGGTCAGAAGGTGATTGCCTCAGCTTTCGCGGATCTTGGTTTCGACGTAGACATCGGACCCTTGTTCGCGACTCCCGCAGAAGCCGCTAGGCAGGCGGTCGAGAACGATGTGCATATTCTTGGTGTCTCTTCGCTGGCCGCCGCCCACCTGACGCTGGTCCCCGAATTGAAATCGGAGCTCGCCAAACAAGGCCGCGACGACATTATGATCGTGGTTGGCGGCGTGGTGCCGCCACAAGATTACGACGCGTTGAGGCAGGCCGGAGCCGAGGCTATTTTCCCGCCTGGCACCGTGATCGCGGAAGCTGCTGAAAAACTTCTCAAGACTCTCAATAGGCGGCTCGGACACGGCAAAGAGGCTGCCGAGTGATCCGAGCAACCGTTCGCGCGGCCAAGCCGCACTTTGCGTGCTGTCGTTAGCTGGTTGTGTTGATTCCGTGTGTCCGATTTTGCCGCAAGCACGACCGTTGTTCGGCAAAGATTTACGGCTCCAGTGCGCCACTGATGCACGGCAAAAGGGTGCAGGCGGCCTGGTGCTTCGCCTTACGAGTGGCTCAGAACCATAGCGCTCGGGACGTCGATGGCTTCACGCAATTTTCCACTTTCCGACCTCGTCCGCGGTATCCGCGGCGGCGATCGTGCGACACTGGCGCGCGCCATTACGCTGATCGAGAGTAAACGCGCAGACCATCGCAAGACTGCACATCATCTCGTGCAGGAGCTGCTGCCGCTGACAGGCAAGTCCGTGCGCCTAGGCATTACGGGCGCGCCGGGAGCCGGCAAATCCACCACAGTCGACGTGCTGGGTACTTATCTCACCGGCAGAGGTCACAAGGTCGCGGTGCTTGCGGTTGATCCTTCGTCGACCCGCACCGGCGGCTCGATCCTTGGCGACAAAACGCGAATGGCACGGCTTTCCGCTGACCCACATGCGTTTGTTCGGCCATCACCCTCTTCGGGAACACTTGGTGGTGTCGCGGCCAAGACACGCGAAACCATGCTTGTATGCGAAGCCGCCGGCTACGATGTGGTGATGGTCGAGACCGTTGGCATCGGCCAATCGGAAACCGCCGTTGCCGATATGACCGATTTTTTTCTGGTATTGATGCTGCCCGGTGCCGGTGATGAATTACAGGGCCTGAAGAAAGGCATTGTCGAACTTGCCGACATGATTGCAGTCAACAAGGCCGACGCCGACAATATTGAGCGGGCCAAGCTGGCAGCGGCGGAATATCGGGCGGCGCTTAATATCTTGACGCCACAATCTGTGACTTGGTCGCCGCCAGTTATCACGTACTCGGCACTTACCGGCAATGGAATCGGCGAACTGTGGGGTGAAGTTCTTGCTCACAAAGAAAAATTAAACGCCTCTGGCGAATTGACAGCGCGGCGGCGTGAGCAGCAGGTCAAATGGATGTGGACAATGCTCGAGGAACGGCTCACTGCGCGGCTGCGCAGTGACGCGTCAGTCCGCACGAAATTGCGACAAGCAGAGGCCCAGGTCGCAGCAGGTAGACTTGCGCCCATGCTGGCGGTCGAAGAAATCGCGCAACTACTCGGCGTATAGATGGCCGCGACCATCCTCGTCACTGGCTTTGGCCCATTTCCAGGCACGCCATTCAATCCGACTGGGCTCTTGGTCAAAAGGCTTGTCCAGTTACGCCGACCAGTACTGGCCGAGGTAACGATCGTCCCACATATTTTCCGGACCAGCTACGCGACCGTAGACCATGAATTGCCAAGACTGATCGCCAGGCACCAACCGGACGCTCTCCTGATGTTCGGGGTCGCCTCGCGCACAAAGACGCTGCGTATCGAAACTCGCGCACGCAATGCGTTAGCATCGTTTCCAGATATCTTCGGTCAATCATTGAATCGGCGTTTAATCGTTAGCGGCGGACCGGAGACTTTGGCCCTTCCGGCAAAGACGCGACATTTGTTTGCTGCCGCCCGCAACGCACGGGTCCCGATCATGCTGTCGCGCGACGCCGGTCGCTACTTATGTAACTATCTTTGCTGGCGCGCGGCCGAGGCAACCGCACAAAACGGCCCGCGCCTCGCAGCTTTCGTCCACGTGCCGCTCATTGCACGTACTGCTCGACGACCAGGTAAACGGAAGAGCGTGACCCTCGACGACCTTTCGCGGGTTGCCGGGCAATTTTTGGTTGCCATTGCGACGGCAGCGTTAAAGCGCCACGTTTAGGCCGGAAAGCCGCTATAGTGGCGCCGCCATGATCCCAAGCCGCCGATCCCAACCCAGAACCACTGTGATGCTCATCGTCCTGATATTGTTCCTCGTACCCATTGTCACCCGAGCCATTATTTATGCGATCGGCAATGAGCCACGCTCATGGCGCGATGCCAACTGGTCGAGCACCGGAATGCTGCCGGCGGCAAGCGATTTTGAGCCCGCCCGTATCGTCATCTTCACCGGCACGGCAGGTGCGTGGAAGGGCGTTTTCTCTGTGCATAGCTGGATCGTACTCAAACGCGCGAATGAATCGCGCTGGACTCGCTTTGACGTGGTTGGGTGGGGGAACCCCGTGCGGCAAAACAACTGGCCTGCGGACGGCCGCTGGTACGGGAATGTACCAGTCATGCTGGCAGATATCTCAGGGCTAGAGGCTGAAAGGTTGATGCCGCGCATCGAAAAAGCTGTGAAGGGCTATGGTTACGCGCAGCCTGGCGATTACCATATTTGGCCAGGGCCGAACAGCAACAGTTTCGTAGCCGCGATCCTGCGCGCCGTCCCGGAACTGGGCGTGGTGTTGCCACCGAACGCGGTGGGACGTGACTTCCGTGACGGCTTGTATGCCGGACGGACTGATAGCGGCACAGGATTTGAGATCAATCTTCATGGCTACGCAGGCGTCAAAGTCGGCTGGGTCGAAGGCATTGAGGTAAATCTTTTGGGCCTAGTTGCTGGTCTCGATCTGCGTCATCCCGGCGTGAAGTTGCCCGGCTTTGGCCGCATAGGAATCGACTCGCCGATCGCAACCGCATTAGCACGCTGAATCTTGCACCTCACGGCGATTTGGGATGACGCTGTTGCTTGCTTTATGGCAATTTGCGCGAAATTGAGGCTGCCAATGCGCGACACGCTTCCATTGCTCGACAAAATTTCTTTTCCTACGATCCGCCGCGGCAAGCTTGAAGCGTTACAGGTCAATGTCGGCTACCGTTGCAACCAGTCCTGTTTCCATTGCCACGTTAATGCAGGTCCCAACCGAACGGAGGAGATGACGAGCGACATCGCAGCTCTAGCGGTGGAATTTCTTCGCCGTCAAAAGATTGCGATTCTGGACATTACAGGCGGTGCGCCCGAGCTCAATCCGCATTTTCGCTGGTTGGTGCATGAAGCGCGCAGGCTGGAAGCGAAAGTCATAGACCGTTGCAATCTCACAATTCTGGAACAGCCTGGTCAGGAAGGCCTGGCGGAATTTCTGGCGAGCGAGCGTGTCGAGGTGGTGGCGTCAATGCCTTGTTATCTGCAAGACAATGTCGAACGACAGCGCGGAAAGGGCGTGTTCGATGCCTCGATCCGCGGGCTCCGGCGCCTCAATTCGCTCGGATATGGGCGCGATCCAACACTTGCACTCAACCTCGTTCACAATCCGCAGGGGCCATCGCTCCCGCCCGCGCAGGCTGCGCTGGAAGCGGACTACAAGCGGGTGCTGGGCAAGCAATACGGTGTTGTGTTCAACAAGCTCTATGTCCTCGCCAACATGCCAATTCAGCGCTTCGGCTCGACGCTCCTGAGAAAAGGTGAGTTCGAAAGCTATCTCGGTCTCCTGCAGGATGCTCATCTCGATGCCAACCTCGACAATGTCATGTGCCGTAACCTGATTTCGGTTGATTGGCGAGGTTATGTCTATGACTGTGACTTCAACCAGATGCTCGATCTGCCGATGGCGCGTGGCCGGCACCGGCGTGTGCACCTGGCGGATTTGCTCGACGATAATATTGACGGCAATCCGATCCGCGTTGCCGGCCACTGTTACGGCTGCACTGCGGGGCAAGGCTCGAGCTGCGGTGGCGCATTGAAAGAGGCGGCAGAATGAGCGGCAAGGGGTTGTCGATCATCATGCCGGTGTTGGACGAGGCTGCAAATATCGAAGCGGCGCTCATAGCGCTTGCGCCCTATCGAGAGCGTGGTGTTGAGTTGATCGTTGTGGACGGGGGAAGCCGAGATGGCACACCTGCCCGCGCCCGTCCTTTCGCTGATCACGTGGGCGTTGCACCGCGCGGACGCGCCCTGCAAATGAATGCAGGGCGCGTAGCTGCGTGTGGCAACGTTCTTTTGTTCCTGCATGCGGACACTCGGCTGCCAGATAATGCGGACTCGCTCATACTTGATGGCCTTGCGCGTTCTGGTCGTGTCTGGGGGCGATTCGACGTGCAATTTGATCGTCGTGGATTGCTGAGCCTGGTCGCCTCCATGATGAACCTGCGTTCGCGACTAACCGGGATCGCTACTGGTGATCAAGCCTTGTTTGTCACTCGTACCGCTTTCGATGCCGCAGGGGGCTTCCCGCCAATCGCACTGATGGAAGACCTCTCGCTGTCCATGCATCTCAAGCGTATCGGCCGTCCGCTTTGCCTCCACGCACGCGCTACGACCTCGGCCCGTCGCTGGCAAGAAAAGGGAACACTGCGCACGATATTCCTGATGTGGCGGTTGCGGCTGGCCTACTTCTTCGGCGCCGACCCAGCGCAACTTGCACGACAATATGGCTATGCCTCCGCCGAGCAGTAGTCTCGTTTCCATCGCTATCCTGGCGAAAGCCCCAATCCCGGGACTAGCCAAGACCCGCCTTATCCCAGCAATCGGAGCGCACGCGGCGGCGGTGCTGCAAGAACGCCTGACGGAGCGCGCGGTTGCTACCGCCCTTGCCGCCAATGTCGGACCTGTAACCCTGTGGTGCGTACCCGACAGCACGCACACCGCGTTCCTCAAACTGATTGCGCGCCCGCGTATCACGCTCAAGCCCCAGCCTGAAGGTGACCTGGGGGCGCGCATGCTGGCCGCGGCAGCCGCCAGTCCCGGCCCCGTGCTTTTGATGGGCACCGACTGCCCTGCCTTGACGGTCGTCCACCTTCGTAACGCGGCCAGTGCGCTCCGCGACGGCGCTGACGTTATTCTGATCCCGGCCGAGGACGGCGGTTATGTCCTTATCGGTACGCGCTTCCCGCAACCGGCATTGTTTGCCGATATTGCGTGGGGCACGAGGGCCGTGCTCTCTCAAACCCGCGCCCGCGTCATAGCGCACCAGCTTGTATTGGCCGAGCACGCTCCTTTATGGGATGTCGATACCGAAATCGACCTCGCGCGCCTTGAACGTGAGTACCCTGAATTGCAGCTATGATTTATTTTATTGCGGCTATTGTAAGCGTATCAGGATCAAGCCACAGACAATCAAACACGCCGCGACGATGCGCACGGCTCGCAGTGGTTCCTTGAGCACGACCACGGCAATGACGGCGCCGAACAGTACGCTGGTCTCACGCAAAGTCGCCACGATAGCGATTGGCGCGGCCGTCATGGCCCAGATGGCAATTCCATAGGAAAGGACCTGCAGAGCGCCACCTGCTGAACCGCGCCGCCAATAACGTAGCATCGCTGGAAACACATCGCGACCGTCGCGGTAGAGCGCATAAGGCACCATCACAATCGCGATGCCGACGAATAACCAAAGCGAATAGGCATTGGGATTGGTAGAAAGCCGAGCACCGATCCCATCCACCACGGAGTACGCACAAATCGTCAGCGCGGTGAAAACCGCAAAGCTTACAGTGCGGCGATCGATTTGCGTCAGCTCGCGGCCACCGCGCGCCGACAGCAGGAGCACACCTGCCACCAGCACAAGGATTCCAATCCAACCGACAGGGCTTAGTCTCTCGCCGACGAAAATCGCGGTTGCTGCTGCCGTCATTAGGGGCGCTGAGCCACGAGCAATTGGGTACACCTGTCCGAGATCACCGGTGCGGTAACTCTCGATCAATGACGCGAAATAAGCGAGATGAATTGCGACTGACGCGATCAGCCACGGCCAGGCGGCCCAGGCCGGCGCTCCGACGAATGGCAGGAGCGCCAACGCGACAAGACCCGAGCTCACCGAAATCAGCGTAGTGGTCGAGAGCGGATCGAGTCCAACCTTGATGAGGGCATTCCAGCTGGCATGGCAGGCAGCAGCAAACAAAACGGCGAGGAAAACGACATTTTCCATCAGCGTTTGTACCGGAACATTCGACGAAAGGAGGGGGGTGGATCGGTCAGGCAGGTCGAGTCGTTAACGGACACGACTCCCCCGCTGCGCGAAGGGAACAGCAATTTTATACCGATCAATCCTTTAATGACTAGCTGTTAGAGCTACCCGAGAGTATCGTTTCCTAAACGGCAGAAAAAAATGACACCATTTGGGAGGAAACAAACTATGGGCCAATCACGTCTATCACGTCGTACCGTTCTCAAGACTGCCGCCCTTGGGTCCGCGGCGGTTATTACCGCACCTTACGTCAGCGGCGTCCACGCCGCGGGCACCTTGACCTTAGGGTGCTGGGATCACTGGGTACCCGGCGCCAACAAGGCCTTCGACAAAATCTGCAAAGAATGGGGCGACAAAAACCAGGTCGACGTCCACATCGACTACATCACCTCACAAGGCGAGAAAGACAAGCTGACCGCCGCAGCCGAAGCGCAAGCCGGCACCGGTCACGACATAATGTCTCATCGCGACTGGAATATTCGTATTCACCAGAATTCACTCGAGCCGCTTGACGACGTGATCGCCACCCTTATCAAACAATACGGGCCGATCAGCCCCGTCGCCGAATATCTCGCCAAGATCAAGGGCACCTGGCGCGGCGTTCCGACCGCAATCGGCAGTCAGGTAAAGCCGTGCTGCTCGCGTATCGACCTCTACAAGCAGCACGCCGCGCTTGATCTCCAAGCCATGTTCCCGCCCGATGAATCAAAATGGGACAAGGCGACGACCGACAAATGGACTTGGGACGCGTATGTTGAGTCCGCGCAAAAGCTACACAAGGCAGGCTTCCCGGTAGGCTTACCGATGGGCCAGACTTCCGATGCGGTGGACTGGGTTGGCGGATTGTTCAACGCCTATGGTGTGGTGTTCATCGACGCCAAGGACGGCATCAAGATCAATTCCGACGAGACACGGCAGGCAATGGAAATCGCACGCAAGATCATGGAGGCAAGCCCGCCCGAGGTCTTTGCTTGGGACGACGCCGGCAACAACCGCTGGCTGATCTCCGGTAAGGGCTCCGGCATCATGAACCCGCCGAGTGCCTGGGCGGTCGCCAAGCGCGACAATCTGAAGGTAGCGGAGCAGTGCTGGACGCATCCGGTGCCGAAGGGACCGAAGGGTCGCTTCGTGGGGCAACTACCTCAGTTTTATGGGCTGTGGCAATTCTCCAAGAACAAGACTGCTGCCAAAGATCTTCTGCTCCATATTTCACAGAAAGAGTCAGTCGCCCAGCTGGTCGCGGCTTCGTTCGGATACGACCTACCCTCGTTCAAAACTATGTACGACCTCGATACTTGGAAGACGGTCGAGCCCCCGGTTGGAACCGTTTATGGCTATCCGCCGCGCGCAGACGAGGAGACTTCGATGTTTGGCGCGCCAGCACGCTCGGAAGTCGGCGCCCAAATGTACAACCAGGCGATAAATACCGTGATGGTCTCGAAGTTCACGCAAGGCAAGGAAAAACTAGACGAAGTCATCAAGTGGGCCGAGAAGGAACTAGAAGGCACCCTTCGAGCCTGAAGGCTTTGGGAGCTTTTTGAATAGAGTCATGCTGCCCGGGGTCGGACGGCATGGATAGTGTTGCCAACGTGAGAGGGGATGATGGCCGATACCGTCCACTCGTGGGCGCACGCGTTGAATGGCATTAGGACACCGTCGTCCGCACAGCGTGGCGTTTTGCGCTTCATGCGGCGACGTTCGACCATCGCTTTCCTGATGTGCCTGCCGTTGATCGTGATTATCGGCGGCCTCGTCATTTACCCCGCCCTATATTCAATTCATCTTTCGATGCTGAATAAATCGCAGACGCGATTTATCGGTCTGTCGAATTTCAGCTTTTTGCTGTCGCGCGACACGTTCTGGATGGTGGTGCAACAATCGGCGATCTTCGCGCTGTCGGCCGTATTTTTCAAAGCGCTGATAGGTCTGATTACGGCGCATCTAATCAACAACTTACCGAGCAAGGGCCAGCGCAAATGGCGCGGCATGCTGCTGGTGCCGTGGGTAATTCCGCTTGCCCTTTCTTCGCTTGGCTGGTGGTGGCTTTTTGATCCGACTCATTCGGCCTTCAACTGGGTACTAACCGGCCTCGGCTTCGAGGAGATCTCGTGGCTGAGCAGTCCTTACTGGGCGCGATTTTCGGTCATTTTGGTCAATGTCTGGTATGGCGCGCCTTTCTTCCTGATCATGTATCTGGCCGCACTGAAGTCCGTCCCCGAGCAGCTCTATGAGGCTGCAGCGATCGATGGCGCCAATGCCTGGCAGAGATTCGTGCACATCACGCTGCCAATGATGCGCAACATCATAGCGATCACTGTTCTATTCTCGCTAATTGTCACTTTCGCCAATTTCGACATCGTGCAGATCATGACCGCAGGCGGGCCGCGCAACATGACGCATGTCTTCGCGACCTACGCCTTTCTACTTGGCATCCGCTCGGGCGATTTGCCGCTCGGCGCGGCGACGTCCCTGTTCATGTTCCCTATTCTGGCCGTTGCCGCAGTATTCATCCTTCGTGGGGTGCGCAAGCGCGGTAAGGAGGTTGGATGAGCACCGCCACCGTCGCTATCCCCGCCGCAAAGCGGGTCGGTTTCAGCACCAGCCTACGGCGCAATCGACGCTGGGCGCTAGTCGTGTCTTATGTGTTCCTCATCGTGTTTGCGATCTTCTTCCTCATGCCGCCCTATTACATGATCGTGACTTCGCTGAAGAGCGATGCCGAGGTCGCGCACATGGCGACCAATCCCTGGATCGTGGCCGACGGCGTCACGCTTGATCAGTTCAAGATTCTGTTCACGCAGACCGATTTCCTGATCTATTTCAAAAACACTGTGATCGTAACGCTGTGCGTGGTGGCAATCACGATGGTAGTGAGCGTACTCGCGGCCTTCGCGCTTGGCCGCATGAGATTCTGGGGCTCCGGCATTCTAGCGACGGGAATCTTCCTCACCTACCTCGTGCCCGACACGCTGTTGTTCATCCCGCTATTCCAGATCGTAAAGGCGCTCGGCCTGCTCAATTCCTACTGGGGCATGGTCCTGGTTTATCCGACGCTGACCGTGCCGTTCTGCACCTGGATTATGATCGGCTATTTCCAGTCGATCCCAAAGGAACTTGACGAAGCGGCGCTGATCGACGGCGCCGGTCACATGCAGATGCTGCTGAAGATCTTCATCCCGGTGGCGCTGCCGGGAATCATCGCGGCGACTATCTTTGCCTTCACCGTATCATGGGCTGCCTTCGTCTATCCGATGGCTTTTCTCTATTCCGCGGACCAGCAGGTGCTAACGGTCGGCACAGTCACCAGTCTAATCCGCGGCGACGTCTACAAATGGGGAATGCTGATGGCCGGCGCGCTGGTCGCCGCGGCTCCGCCCCTCGTGATCTACGCGTTCCTGATGGATTACTACATCGCAGGGCTCACCGCGGGCGCCACAAAGGGGTGACACATGGCAGAAGTCACGTTGCGTAACGTGGTTAAGAGCTTCGGGGACGTTGAGGCGGTACGTAGCATCAATCTCGACATTCCCGATAACGAATTTGTGGTGCTAGTCGGCCCCTCCGGCTGCGGCAAGAGTACGACTTTGCGGATGATAGCGGGGCTCGAAGAAGTTACCTCTGGGGATATTTCCATCGGTGGTGAGGTTATCAACGATCTTCCGCCGAAGGATCGCGACATCGCGATGGTGTTTCAGAACTACGCGCTCTACCCACACATGACGGCCTTCGAGAATATGTCGTTCGGGTTGAAGCTGCGTAAGTTCCCCAAAAACGAGATTCGTCAACGCGTCGAGCACGCCGCACACATTCTGGACATTACAGAGCTGCTCGACCGCCGCCCCAAGGCACTGTCTGGCGGTCAGCGCCAACGCGTCGCTATGGGCCGCGCGATTGTACGTAACCCCAAGGTTTTCCTTTTCGATGAGCCGCTGTCGAACCTGGACGCGAAATTACGCGTGCAGATGCGTACAGAAATCAAGCGTGTCCATCAAAAGGTGAAGACGACAACGGTCTACGTTACCCATGACCAGGTTGAAGCGATGACACTTGCAGACCGTGTGGTGGTCATGAACTACGGCCGAATTGAACAAATCGGAACCCCGCAGGAACTCTACCATCAGCCGCGCACGCGGTTCGTTGCCGGTTTCATAGGTTCGCCGGCGATGAATTTTGTTCCGTGCCAGCTCGAACAGAATAGCGCCGGCATGCTCGTACGCGTTGACGATAAAATCGCCTTGCCGGTTCCTACCGATCGCTCGGCACGTTATCAGCCATTCATCGGAAAACCAGTCACGCTCGGTCTACGGCCGGAGCACATCACCGAGCCGCGACATAATGGGCGCAACGATGGAAGCGATTTTGCAGTGACATTGGACGTTGTCGAGCCGCTCGGCATGGAGACGATGGTGTTCTTTACCGTGAATGGTACCGAAATTTGCGGCCGCGTCGAACCCAGCAGCGCGGTCGACGCGGGCGCCACCATGCGACTGCATGCCAATGTCGATCATATGCACCTGATTGATCCAGCAAGCGGTGTAGTAATTTAGCGCGCTTGTTGCCTTACGCCTTCGCTGCAGCCGGTGCCCACAGCTTGGGGCCTGCGCGTTGATATTGCGGCGGCCGCGCTACTTCAGCACCGAGTGCCTTGGCCGCATGCCAGCCCCAATGCGGATCGTCAAGAAAACAGCGCGCCATCGAAACCAAGTCGGCCTGCCCCTTCGCGACGATCTCTTCGGCGTGCCCGGCCGTCACGATCAGACCGACTGTGCGGGTCGGAATTCCAGCCTCTCGTTTCACCCGCGCGGCTATTGGTACGTTGTAGCCCAGCTCGGTGGGATTGCGGATATCGGCGGCGACGCCACCGGATGAGATACAAATAAAATCGATGCCTTCGCCTTTCAACGCCTTGGAGATTGCCACGGCGTCATCAGGAGTAAGTCCACCCTCGCACCAGTCGCTGCCGGTGATCCGCGTACCAAGTGGCACTGTCCTCGGCACCACGGTCCGTACCGCGCGCGCGATCGACAATGGAAAGCGCATGCGGTTTTCGAACGAGCCGCCATATTGGTCGGTGCGCTTGTTGGAAATTGGAGACATGAAACCGTGCGCCAGATAACCGTGGGCCATGTGCAGCTCAATTTCGTCGAAGCCGATGCGCATGCAGCGCTGCGCGGCTGTGACGAAAGCCGTACGCACGCGTTCCATATCGACTTCGGTGACTTCGCGCGGCGTATGCCAGCCCTCGCCGAACGGGATGGGCGAAGCGGCGATGGTGGGCCATGGATCGGCTCCTGGTTTTAACGGGGCCGCGCCCTCCCAGGGGCGTTGCGCCGAACCCTTGCGGCCTGAATGGGCAATCTGGATCCCAAACTTGGCGCTGCCCATGCGCCGGGCTTGCGCGATCACGCGGGCCAAGGCGGCTTCATTATCGTCGGAGTACATCCCAAGACAGCCATGGGTGATACGGCCATGCCGTTCGACATGAGTTGCCTCCACAATCACCAAGGCGGCACCGGAATGAGCCAGCATCCCGAGGTGCATGAGATGCCAATCATTGGCGCAGCCGTCGTCAGCGGAATACTGGCACATCGGCGAAACCACGATGCGATTGGCAAGCTCCAGGCCCGCCAGGCAAAACGGCGTGAACAAGGCACTAGGCATGAGGTGGATTCGACTCTGGCTAGAAAGATTTAACGCTGCTGGATGGACTTCAGATATGCAATGATGGCACCCACATCCTTAGCATCAAATGTGAATTCCGGCATATCCGGGTGACCGGACATGATGCCCTCTCCCAATGCCTCCTCCAAGGATTCGATCGGATAACGTTGACCGAGGCTCCGGAACGCTGGGGCCGATTTGTTCGGACTCTCGCCATTTCGGCCGATGGCATGGCACGATGCGCAGTTCTGAGTCAGCAACTCTTCGCCGCGTCTCGGACTCTGCGCAATGGCCTGCTGTGCAGTCACAAGCGCGATTATCAAGATCGGCGCAATGCGAGCGCGGCCCAAAGAGCCGTTGTAGCTCGGCTTCTTGCATCTGTGAGACGAGTTATTCCTGCGTGCAATAACGTTTCCATCGGTCGCTGCGCTCGAGCTCACATATATAGGCAAGCTGCCGCCGCGCTTAGGCATGCTATTTCTCGGCAAAAGCGTGCCTGGCCTGCACAGCTGCCATTGAGTGCCCCCCGGGCATACGCTAATTCGATATTCGAACGACACGCAATTCATCGACGACAGCCGAAAAGAGGACGAATGCAACGGCAGCATGGAATGGCGATTGATTCAAATAGAGCGGTACCGGTTAAAGGCGGATATACAGCTTATTGGCAAGCTCGCCGATGACACCGCGACGGAACAAGAGCACGCAGGCCACGAAAATCGCGCCTTGGATGACAAGCACCCATTCACCGATGGGGGCCAGTTTGAACTGCATCACTAGAATCACGAAGGCGCCGACCACTGGCCCAAAGATGGTGCCGAGTCCGCCAACCAACGTCATCAACACAACTTCACCCGACATCGGCCAGTTCACATCGGTGAGCGAAGCCAATTGCAGGACGATCGCCTTGGTGGCTCCCGCGATACCAGCAAGCGTCGCTGAGAGCACGAAGGCAACCAATTTGTATCGATCGGTCTTGTAGCCAAGCGAAATCGCACGTGTTTCGTTCTCACGTATGGCCTTGAGCACCTCGCCAAACGGTGAATGGATAATTCGATATATGAACGTGAAGCCCGCAAGGAAGATGATTAGGACGACGGCGTACATTGACATCTCGTTCCTTAGATCGACAACACCAAAAAGATATCCACGCGGCACGGCCTGAATTCCATCCTCGCCGCCGGTGAATTTTGCCTGCAGCGCAAAGAAATACATCATCTGTGCCAACGCAAGCGTTATCATGGCGAAGTAGATGCCCTGTCGTCGGATTGCCAACGAGCCAGCAACAAGACCGCAGACGGCGGCGGTAGCCGTACCAGTCAAAATCGCAAACTCTGGCGGAAAGCCCCACGCCTTCGCCGAATAAGCCGACAGATAACTCGCCCAGCCAAAGTAGAGCGCATGACCAAATGACAACAGACCGACATATCCAATCAGCAAATTGAAGGCACAGGCAAAGAGCGCAAAACACATCGCCTGCATGAGAAATAGCGGATAAGTCACGAACGGCGCGATTACCAGCGCAGCGACCATGATGACAAAGCCGATGGTCTCGCTTTGAGTACGCAGCGCGGAGGGTTTCTTGGCGAGCGGATCGACGACACGTTCCATCACGCTCTCCGTCCGAACAGACCGGCAGGCCGCACCAGCAGCACGATCGCCATAATGACGAAGATCACCGTATTCGACGCTTCGGGGAAGAACACCTTGGTCAGACCTTCAATTACGCCAAGACCAAAACCGGTGATGATCGCCCCGAGAATTGAACCCATACCGCCGATCACCACCACTGCGAAAACCACGATGATCAACTCCGAGCCCATCTGCGGAGATACGTTGTAGATCGGCGCCGCCATCACGCCCGCAAAGGCGGCGAGCATTACGCCGAAACCGTAGGTAAGCGTGATCATGAGTGGCACATTGATGCCGAAGGCGCGCACCAATGTCGGATTCTCTGTAGCTGCGCGGAGATAAGCGCCAAGCCGCGTGCGCTCGATGACAAACCAGGTCCCAATACAAACACCAAGCGAGCTCGCGATGACCCAGGCGCGATAATTTGGCAAGAACATGAATCCAAGATTCTGGCCACCGCGCAGCGACTCCGGAACCGTATAAGGTAAGCCGGCAGAGCCGAAATAATTGCGCGCAACGCCTTCGAAAATCAGCGCGAGTCCAAAAGTGAGCAGAAGCCCATAGAGATGGTCGAGCTTATACAGCCATTGCAGGAACAAACGCTCAACGATGACGCCAGTAATGCCGACTAGAATCGGCGCGATGATCAACGCGGGCCAGTAACCGAGACCTGAATATTGCAGGATGAGATAGGCAGCAAAAGCTCCCATCATGTACTGGGCGCCGTGGCTGAAATTGATGATGTTGAGCATCCCGAAGATGACGGCGAGGCCCAAGCTCAGCAGCGCATAAAATGAGCCGTTGATCAGGCCGATTAACAATTGCCCGAACAACGCTTGCGAGGGAATACCAAAGATTTCGAACATGGCTCACCGTGATCTCGAGGGACGGACGCACGCCCGCCCCTCGAGTCTCGTTGAAGATCAGCCGCTGACGAGCGGACAGTTGCCTTCCTTGAGAGGACGGAAAGCTTCATCCGCCGGGATCGTGGCGCGCACATTGTAGAAATCACCTGGATGCTTAGAATCCGCTGGCGCTTTCACCTCGAGCAAATAGGCAGGATGTACTTTGCGTCCGTCAGGCCGGATAGTGCCCTTGCCGAACAGCGGATCGTCGGTTGGCGTCTGCTTCATTTGCGCCACTATCGCCTTGCCGTCGGCGGCGCTTTTCAACGCTGCTACCGCCTTGAGATAGTGTGTGAGACCTGAATACACGCCGGCTTGCACCATGGTCGGGAACTTGCCCGCCGCGCCGCGTTCCGCTTGCCAACGCTTGGTCCAGGCACGGTTGGCATCGTTCATGTCCCAGTACCAGGTTTCCGTCAGGGTCAGACCCTGCGCCGTCTGCAGGCCCAGCGCGTTGACGTCGCTGGCAAACACCAGCAGGCCAGCGAACCTCTGCCCACCCTTGACGATGCCGAATTCCGCGCCCTGCTTGATCGAGTTGATTGTATCCCCACCGGCATTAGCGAGCCCAATGACCTTCGCCTTCGACGACTGCGCTTGCAGCAAGAACGAAGAGAAATCGTTAGTGTTGAGTGGATGGCGAACCTTACCGAGCACCTTACCGCCGCTGTTCTCGACCGCCGCTGCGGTATCGCGCTCAAGCGCATGACCGAAGGCATAGTCGGCTGTCAGGAAGAACCAGGTATCGCCACCGGTCTTCACCAGCGCCTTGCCGGTGCCGTTGGCCAGCATCCAGGTGTCATAGGTCCAGTGGATCGTGTTCGCGTTGCATTTAGGCCCCGTGAGGTCTGAAGCCGCCGCGCCTGATACGATGAAGACCTTGTTCTTGGTGTTGGTGATTTGACTCACCGCTAGCGCGACGCCGGAGTTCGGTGTGTCAATGATGAAGTCTACCTTGTCAACGTCGTACCACTGGTTAGCAATTTGCGAGCCAATGTCCGGCTTGTTTTGGTGATCGCCGGAGATGAGTTCGACTTTGATGTTCGGATTGTCTTTGGTGAAATCGGCGATTGCCAGTTTCGCGGCTGCAACCGAACCTGCTCCGCCGATATCGGAGTACAAGCTCGACATATCGCTGAGCACTCCGACCTTCACACTCACCTGTTGGGCATAGGCCGCTCCGCAGGCGAGAACCGCGGCGAGCGCTGCCAGTGCTAAGGTTTTTCTCATGAATGCATCCTCCGTGTTGTTCGGTCGCTCGAGTAAATCAGCCGCTCACCAGTGGGCAGTTGCCTTCGTTGAGCGGACGGAAAGCTTCGTTCGCCGGGATGGTGGCACGCAGCTTATAGAAATCGCCGGGATACTTCGATTCCTCCGGCTTCTTTGCCTCGAAGAGATAGGCTGGATGCAGCTTGCGGCCGTCGGCGCGTATAATTCCCTTGCCAAACAGGGGATCGTCAGTTGGCATTTCCTTCATTTTGGCGACCACCGCTTTGCCGTCGGCAGCGCTCTTCAGCGCGGCTACCGCCTTAAGGTAGTGCAGCGTGCCAGCATAGACGCCTGCCTGATTCATTGCCGGATATTTGCCCGGCGCATTGCGCTCGGCGTGCCAGCGCTTGGTCCAAGCGCGGGTGGAATCATTGAGATCCCAGTAGAAGGTTTCGGTTAAAACGAGGCCCTGAGAGGTTTGCAGGCCGAGTGCGTTGACGTCGGTCGCGAACACGAGAAGGCCTGCAAGGCTTTGCCCACCCTTCACGATGCCGAATTCGGCCGCCTGTTTGATCGAGTTGATGGTGTCGCCGCCGGCATTGGCCAGCCCGATAACTTTGGCCTTCGACGACTGCGCTTGCAGCAGGAATGACGAGAAGTCATTGGTGTTGATGGGATGACGGACCTTGCCGAGTACCTTGCCACCGTTCTTCTCGACCACCGCCATGGTGTCGCGTTCGAGCGCGTGACCGAAGGCGTAGTCCGACGTAAGGAAGAACCAGGTGTCGCCGCCGGTCTTGACCACCGCTTTGCCGGTGCCGTTCGCCAGCATCCAAGTGTCATAGGTCCAATGGACCGTGTTGGGACTGCACTTCGGCCCCGTAAGGTCAGACGAAGCCGGGCCGGACGCGACGAAGACCTTGTTCTTGTCGCGCGTCACCTGACTGATGGCAAGCGCCACACCCGAATTCGGAACGTCCGCGATCATGTCGACCTTGTCTACGTCGTACCACTGATTGGCGAGTTGGGTCCCAATGTCGGCTTTGTTCTGGTGGTCGCCGGAGATCACTTCAATTTTTATGTTGGGATGATCTGTCATGAAATCCGCGGCCGCTATCTTAGCGGCAAGTACCGAGCCAGGTCCGGTGGCGTCCGCGTAAAGGCTCGACATGTCCGTCAGAACGCCGATTTTGATATTCAATTGCTGAGCGTTGGCGGTCCCGCAGGCCAAGGCAACGGCAAGGGCCGCCAAACTCATTATTCTTTTCATTGACGTATTCTCCCTGCTTTCCTGTTCGAAATTGTTTTGTCAAACACCAAGATAGTCGTGAAGCTTGTTGACGTTTGCATCCAGCTCGGAGTTGGAGAACTTGTCAATAATCCGTCCATGTTCCATCACGTAATACCGATCCGCAACGGTCGAAGCGAAACGGAAATTCTGTTCCACTAGCAGAATTGTAAAGCCCTGCTCCTTGAGTGCGCGGATGGTCTTGCCGATCTGTTGAATGATAACAGGAGCAAGCCCTTCCGTCGGTTCGTCGAGCAACAACAGTCGGGCGCCAGTGCGGAGGATACGGCCGATTGCCAACATTTGCTGCTCGCCGCCGGAGAGCTTGGTGCCCTGACTGGAGCCGAGCCGCTCCTTGAGATTAGGGAACAGATCGAAAATGCGGTCGAGCTCAAGCCCGCCCGATTTGACCACCGGTGGCAGCAGGAGATTTTCCTCGACATTGAGGCTGGAAAAAATGCCCCGCTCCTCCGGGCAAAGGGCGATACCTGCGCGCGCAATGTGGTTCGAGGCACTCGCGATCAGCTCCTGTCCCTCATAACGCACCGAGCCAGTGCGATTGCCGACGATGCCCATGATGCATTTCATAGTCGTCGTCTTGCCTGCGCCGTTGCGGCCGAGCAGCGTCACCACCTCGCCCCGATTCACATCGAACGCCACGCCATGAAGAATGTGCGACTCGCCATACCAGGCTTGCAGATCTTCGACGGCAAGGAGCGGTGTGCGCGGATCAAGCATGACCGACCCCCATATAAGCCTCGCGCACTTCTAAATTATTGGATACCGTGTCGTAATCTCCTTCCGCCAAGACACGTCCGCGCGTGAGCACGGTGATATGGTGCGAGAGATCGGCCACAACAGATAGATTGTGCTCGACCATCAACACGGTGCGATCGGCCGCCACGCGTTTGATTAACTGCGCAACGCGGTTGATATCCTCGTGACCCATGCCTGCGGTCGGCTCGTCAAGCAATAGCAGCTCCGGATCGAGCGCCAACGTCGTGGCAATTTCCAGCGCCCGCTTTCGCCCATAGGGAAGTTCGACCGCCATCCAGTCGGCGACGGAAGACAAACCGACATCGGCAATCAGTTTCATCGCCCGCTCGTTCAAATCGTTGAGGACCGAGGTTGGCCGCCAGAAATCAAAGGAGCTGCCGCGCTCGCGCTGCAATGCGATGCGCACGTTTTCGAGCACGGTCATGTGTGGAAAAACGGCGGAGATCTGAAACGAGCGCACCAAGCCGAGCCTGGCCACATCCGCAGGCTGCATTGCAGTAATGTCTTGACCTTTGAACAGAATACGCCCGTGCGTCGGGCTTAGAAATTTGGTGAGTAGATTGAAGCAGGTGGTCTTGCCGGCACCATTTGGTCCAATCAAAGCATGGATGGTCCCACGCTTGACGCGCAGGCTAATGCCATTAACGGCGACAAAGCCGGCAAACTCCTTTTTGAGATCCTCGGTTGCGAGGATTATCTCTTTACTCATTTGCAGTAGCCCCTCGTCATGCATTCTTGGCAGGTTTTTGCCGCGCGCGGCAAGGCCTACGAAAGGTGCGCCTATCCCACTAAGTGGTTGATATTATTTGATCTGTCCGGTTCTGGTTGGGCTATCCGCTCTTGAATTTTTTAGCCAATGCATCCGCATTGCGGGCGAGCAGGCCTACATCGGCGCCAACCGCGACGAACAAGTAGCCCCACTCGATATACCGACGCGCCTCTTCCTCGTTGCTGGTCAGGATGCCGGCCGGTTTGTCGAGCACTTTGAGCCGCTTCACCGCATTTTCCACCGCCTTCTGCACGTCAGCATGCTGCGGATTGCCAAGGTGTCCCAGCGATGCCGCCAGATCAGAAGGGCCGATAAACACGCCATCGACACCTTCTACTTTTGCGATCGCTTCGAGTTGGTCGAGAGCGCCGTGCGTTTCGACTTGAACCAGAACGCAAATTTCAGCGTTCGCTTTGGTCAGATACCCCGGGACGCGGCCGTAACGGCTGGCCCGCGCCGCAACAGAGACTCCGCGAACCCCATGCGGTGGATAACGCGTCGAGGCGACCGCGCGTTTGGCCTCTTCCACATTTTGCACATAGGGGAACAGCAACGACTGAGCGCCGATGTCGAGCGCGCGCTTTGCCAGTACCGCATCGTTCCATGCCGGCCGAATGATTGGCGTTGCCGTGCCACGTTGCACGGCCTGTAACTGTGTGACCAGATCGGGAATCTCGTTGGGCGAATGCTCTGTATCAAGCAGGATCCAATCGAATCCGCTTTCAGAAATAACTTCTGCGGCGATATTGCTGCAAAGACTCGACCATAGACCAATCTGAAGTTTTCCTTGACTGAGCGCACGCTTGAAGGAGTTCGTTTGAAATTCGACCATGATGACTACCGTTATACAAATTGAATGGCGATTCCGCCGAGCGCCCCGAAATCGGCGTGCAGCGTGTCGCCTTTCTGCACGAAAACAACGCGGGTGAACGAGCCGGCGAGCACGATGTGTCCCGGCTCGAGCGCGTGACCGTGCGGGCCAATCTTGTTGGCGAGCCAAGCGACGCCAAGCGCCGGATGACCCAGCACCCCCGCCGCCAAACCCGTCTCCTCTATCTCCGAATTGCGGTACATGATGCCGCCGACCCAGCGCAGGTCGACATCCATTGGCCGAACTGGACGCCCGCCCATTGCGATACCGGCCGCAGCTCCATTGTCTGCAACGGTGTCGACAATTTTGCGCCGGTCTTGCAGGCGTGCATCGACGATCTCAATTGCGGGGATTACGTATTCGGTCGCACGCAAAACGTCGGCTAGGCCGACGCCCGGTCCCGTCAGTCGTTTGCCCACGATGAATGCCAGTTCGACCTCAACACGCGGCTTGCAGTAATCGGCATGCTTGACCTTGGCGCCGTCGGCGATGAGCTGGTCGTCAAGGATATAGCCATAGTCCGGCTCATCGATCATTGACGATCGTTGCATCGCTTTCGAGGTAAGTCCCACTTTGTGACCGATAAGCTTGGCTCCGGCCTTAATCTTCCGGTTCGCAACTTCGGTCGAGATGGCGTAGGCATCCTCGATCGTGATATCTGGAAATGTAATGTGAAGCTGGGTTGCTTGTTTTCGATCCTTGTGTGCCGCCATCAGAATATCAGCGGCCTTTTTTCGGTCGGCGTCGGACAGCATGTTTCCCCCTCGGCCGTGTCGAAGCGATCCTGTACCGGCTCTTTAGCGAAAATCAAATGGTGCCACGCGTGGCTCACCCAGCCCGCGAGGCGAGCTTTCAGTTGATGACGGCCAGAATCCTCGCAAACGGGCCGTGAAGGAACGGCACGTCAATCGCAAGTAATGCCAATCCCAAGGGCAAGATCCAGAAGCCGAGGACAAGCAAGACGATCCCGAGAATACCGCTAATGGTCAGGAATCTCGCGGCCAGCAGGCGCACCCAGGCGGCGCCTTGAGTTCTGCGCTCTGGAATGCGCCTCGTGTCCATTTCGGCAATGGCCCTCAAGACGATCTAATTCGCGGTGAAATTTGTCCGTTCGATCCATGGGCGTCAAAGAATCCGGGGGATGAACGGGGTTCAGACCTAAAACATCAATGCTTTCAAAGCAATTTGGCGGAGGGAGAGGAACTGGAAACTAACATTCTCCTCGTGTTGTAGCGTATTTCTGCGTGTTTGTGCGTATGGGAGAGCGAGTGAGACTAAAAAACCGGTCCGCGTCGAATGCAGCGCACCGGGACATTCTAGGCGCGCAGCTCCGGTAGATCGCGGTAAAGGTCGAGCGACTCAGGATTTGAAAGTGCGTCGGTGTTCTTCACCGGCCTGCCATGGATCACATCGCGCACCGCAAGTTCGCTGATCTTGCCTGATTTGGTCCGCGGGATATCAGCGATCTGAACGACTTTCGCGGGCACATGGCGTGGGGTGGCGCCGAAGCGGATCTTCTTCCGGATGGTTTCGCGTAGAGGATCATCTAGGGTGAGGCCCTCACCAAGTCGCACAAACAGCACCACCCTGACTTCGCCCTCCCATTCCTGTCCCACGGCGACAGCCTCGATGACTTCGGGAATCTGCTCCACCTGACCGTATATTTCCGCGGTGCCGATGCGCACGCCGCCCGGATTAAGTGTCGCGTCGGAGCGGCCATGAATGATCATACCGCCGTGGCCAGTCCATTCGGCGAAGTCGCCATGACACCACACCCCAGGAAACCGCTCGAAATAAGCAGCAAGATACTTTCGGTCGTTGGGATCATTCCAGAACGTCACAGGCATGGACGGAAACGGTTTGGTGCAGACCAACTCGCCCTTTTCTTTGCGTACCGGCTTGCCCTCTTCCGACCAGACGTCCACTGCCATTCCCAGACCCGGCGCCTGAATTTCACCGCGCCAAACCGGTCCGGTTGGATCACCTAGGACGAAACAGGACACGATATCGGTTCCGCCCGAGATCGAGGCCAGATGCACGTCCGCCTTGATATGGGAATAGACGTAGTCAAATCCATCACCAGCAAGAGGCGAGCCGGTAGATGCGATCATGCGCAGCGCCGAAAGATTCTGCGTGCGTATTGGTGCAAGACCCTGCTTTTTGCACATAACGATATATTTGGCCGAGGTGCCGAAGACATTGATGTGCTCTTCCTGGGCGAAGTCCCACAGCACGCTTAGAGGCGCGAAAGGCGACCCCTCGTATAGGACCAGCGTTGCTCCGCAGCCGATACCGGACGCAAGCCAATTCCACATCATCCAGCTACACGTAGTGAAGTAGAAGAGTCGCTCTCCTGCGCGGAGATCGCAATGTAACCGATGCTCCTTGAAATGCTGCAGCAGAGTGCCGCCGGCGCCATGCACGATACATTTCGGCACGCCCGTGGTGCCCGACGAAAACAGGATGTAGACAGGATGATCGAACGGTAGCCGCTCGAAAGTAAGTGGCTTGGCCGTGTAGGGTTTAAGAAAATCATCGAGCGATAGCGCCCGCGGGACGTGAGCAGCGGCTTTGCCCGCATCGCCCAGACCGGGGACGAGCAAGACGGTCTGGGCAGAAGGCAGCCCGTTGACGACCGCAGCAACCTTGTCGATGATTGAGATCAGTTTGTGATTGTACCAATACCCATCAACACTAACAAAGACTTTGGGCTCGATCTGGCCGAAGCGATCGAGCACTCCGCGCTCGCCAAAATCTGGAGAGCAGGATGAGAAGATTGCGCCCAGCGAGGTGACCGCAAGCATTAGCGCGATGGTCTCGGGTAAGTTGCTTATCATCGCCGCGACACGATCACCTACGCCGACACCGGCTCCGCGCAACGCTTGCTGCAGTCTTGAGACGAGCGTCGACAATTCCTCCCACGTCATTCGCGATTCGATCTGGTCCTCGTCTCGGAAGATCAGTGCATCGCCAGAGCCGGGGGCACGCAGCAGGTTCTCGGCGAAATTGAGCTTGGCGTCAGGAAAAAACCGGGCACCCGGCATCTTATTGCCGTCGATAAGGCGCCGCTCGCCCTTCTCTCCGACGATGCCACAGAAGTCCCAGACTAGGTCCCAGAAATCGGCGATCTGCGACACCGACCAGGCGTGTAGCGCACCATAATCATCGAGCTTAAGTCCATGACGCCGATTCGCCTCGGCCATGAACGCCATGAGCTGAGTGTTGTGAATGCGCTCCGGCGTGGGGCGCCATAGAGGTTGGTCCGAAGCGGTAGGTTCTACTTGCACGATGCTGCGCTGGATTAGGCTAACTGAGGACGCCAACGAAGGAGCCGACTAACCGGCATGAGGGAACATCATTCGCATGGCTACATGCAAGCCTAACGCACTGGACCAGCGGGCGGAGTTGCAGGCGCAGCCGGGGCCGCTGGAGTGGGAGACGCAGCCGGCGGCGTGACGTCGGTGACCGGATTGCGCGGCGGCGTGATATCTGTGACCGGATTGCGCGGCTTCTGCGGCGCCGCTGGTGCAGCAGGAGCAGCCGACGCCGGTGCGGGCGTGGACGCCGTCATCGGCAGTTTTAGCGTCTTCGGGAGCGGCACGCGGTGCGGATAATAGGTCCAGAACACAAAGATCGCCGTGAATAGCAGCGCCGACAGCACTGAAGCTGTCCAGCGATGGCCGAAAGACAGTACGCTGCCGACGAAAGTCGTGACAAGGACGAACACCGCCAGCACAGCGACATACAGCCAATCCACCTGTGCGAGATCGATCGGCATCGGAGGTCACCCCTTCCTTTCGCGATGCATAGTCCAGCTTACCGCATACCCGCGATGCCGGTCACCGTCGAGTACCTCGGAAAAAGCGAGTTCCAACTTTTTGGGATCACGCGCTATACCTGCCCATCATGCCTAATGTCCTTATTCTCACCGAAGTTCAGGAAGCCATGCGCGCCCATTACAGGGCGATGCTGCTTGAACGATTCCCGCAACTGACAATCAATGTCGTCGGTCATCACAACGATGTCGGCCCCTACATCGCCGACATCGACATCCTGCTGTGCTTTTCACCGCCGATGGCCGACCACGTGGTGCGCGATGCGCCCAAGCTTAAGTGGATCCAGGCCCTTGGCACAGGCATCGACAATATCATTGACCTCCCCTCCCTTGGCAAAGAGGTTTTGGTCACAAACGTGCGCGGCATTCACGGCCCGCCCGTGTCGGAAGCAACTATCGCTTATATGCTTGCGCTTGCGCGCGATTTGCCCCGCGCTACCCGTGCGCACGACAGCAACCAATGGGAGCGCTGGCCGGCGCAGCTCCTCACGGGCAAGACTGTTGGCATTCTGGGCGTCGGCCTGATCGCAGAATATCTGGCCCCGATCTGCAAAGCCCTTGGTATGAGAGTCATAGGCATAAGCTCTCACCCACGCAATGCGAAAGGATTCGACCGCATGGCACATCGCGATGATATCGCGAACGTCGCTGCCGAACTCGATTTTTTGGTCGCTCTATCGCCACTGTCGGCTGAAACGCAGGGCATCCTCGGTGCGAAGGTCTTTGCCGCTATGAAGCCCACGGCCTACCTCGTGAATGTCGCGCGCGGCGGCGTGGTGGATGAGCCGGCGCTAATCGCCGCGCTGGAAAGCGGTAAGATTGCCGGCGCCGCGCTCGATGTTTTTGCTCAGGAGCCGCTGCCCGCGAACAGCCCATTGTGGAAGACGAAGAACTTGGCGATCTTCTCTCATCTCGGCGGTTACTCGCAGGGTTACGAAGATCGCGCGATGCCGACCATCGCCGGCAACATGGCCAGGTTTCTCGCCGGCGATCTCAAATCCATGATCAACATCGTGCGCAAGCCCGCCTCCTGGAGTAGCTGAATCATGGCCTTATCGGAACGACTGAACACTCCGATCTCCAATGCCGAGCTCGAGCGCCGGTGGCACGCCGTGCGCGCCGCCATGGCGGAAGAAAAGATCGACGTGCTGCTGATGCAGAACAACAACGACCACATGGGCGGCTACGTACGCTATTTCACCGACATGCCGGCGACCAACGGCTACCCTAACACGGTCGTTTTCCCACGCGATGACGAGATGACCGTAGTATGCCAAGGCCCATTCGGCGGCAGTGAAGCAACCGCACAGGGCGACCAGAGCTGGCGCGGCGTCAAGCACATCCTCACTACGCCCAGTTACGCCTCTGCGCACTACACCAAGTATTACGATCCCGAACTCGCTGCGACCGCGCTCAAGCCGTTCGCTCAGGCGACTATCGGCTATGTCGGCGCCTATCAGATGTCCTATGTGGTGCTCGACTACATGAAGCGCACATACCCTCAGGCACGGTTCGTCGATGCGTCCGAGATGGTAGACAAGATTAAGGTCATCAAGAGCGCGGAAGAAATAAAGCTGGTGAAACGTGCTGCCCTGATGCAGGACGGCGCCATGCGGGCTGCCTTCGCGGCGGTGAAGCCCGGTATGCGCGACATCGAGGTCTCCGCGGTCGCGCAGCATTACAGCCAATGTCATGGCAGCGAGAACGGTATCTATCTTTGCGCGTCGATGCCGCTAGGCAAGCCGTCGAAATTCGCCAACCGTCACCTGCAGAACCGCGTTATCCGGAAAGGCGATCAGATCGCGTTGCTGGTGGAAGATAACGGCCCAGGCGGAATGTTCACGGAGCTTGGCCGCTCTTGCGTGGTCGGTGTCAAAGTGCCGCAGGTAATGAAGGACGAGCTCGAGTTCTGCAAGGCCTCGCGCAAGTTTACGCTCGATCTGCTCAAGCCAGGGACGGCTTGCAAAGACATCTGGGACGCCTTCAACGATTTCATGCGCAAGAACGGCCGCCCGGCTGAGGCACGCCTTTACTGCCACGGTCAGGGCTACGACATGGTGGAGCGTCCACTGGTGCGCCACGACGAGACGATGGCGATTGCCAAGGACATGAATATCGTCGTCCATCCGACGTATATACACGCCGGCTACCTCAACTGGCTTTGCGATAACTACCTGATCGGTGCGAACGGACCCGGCGACCGGTTGCACGAATTTCCCGAGAAAGTTGTTGAGGTCGGTTAGCCATGCGACCCCGCTCCGCTTGACCATCGGTCGCTCGCGGCGCAAGGGTCTGCTCTTTTGGTGGAGGACAGCAATGAAAAAGGTTCTGATCGCCGCGGCCTTTGCCGTACTGGCTTTGGCCGGATCGGTCGCCGCCCAGGATTTCCCAACACGCCCCATAACGATGGTCATCCCGTTCGCCGCTGGCGGACCGCAGGACACCATCGGCCGCATCATTGCCCAGCGCATGAGCGAACTGCTCGGCCAGCAGGTAGTCGTCGAGAACGTTGGTGGCGCCGGCGGCATGACCGGTTCGAAACGCGTCGCAGATGCGAAACCGGACGGTTACACGATGGTGCTCGGTAGCGTCGGCACCCATGCGCAAAATCAGACGCTCTACAAACATCCCCTCTACAATGTGGTGACTGACTTCACGCCGGTTGCCTATCTCGCGGTGACGCCAATTGCGATCATTACCCGGCCCGATCTGCCCGTAAGCAACTTCAAGGAATTCATCGCCTACGCCAAAGCAAACCAGAGCAAGATGCAATATGGCTCGGCCGGCGCCGGCTCGGCTACTCACCTTGGTTGCGTCGTACTCAACAGTGCCATGGGCACAACGATCACGCATGTTCCATACAAGGGCACTGGCCCAGCGATGCAGGACCTCGTCGGCGGGCGCATCGATTTCCTGTGCGACATCATTGCCACCGCCAAACCACAGATCGACGGAGGCAAGGTCAAAGGCATCGCCATCATGACCAAGGACCGCTCACCGGTGTTGCCAAATCTCGCAACGACTGGTGAACAAGGAACCGATGTGCAGGCTTACACCTGGAGCGCACTATTCCTGCCGAAAGGCGCGCCTGCCGACGTCGTAAAGAAACTCAATGATGCGGCGGTCGGAGCCATCTCGACGCAGTCGGTGCAACAACGCCTTTCCCAGCTTGGCACGACAGTCGCGGCAACAAATGAGCGCAGCCCGCAATGGCTGGGCGATTTCGTCAAGAGTGAAGTTAAGAAGTGGGAAGAGCCGATTATGGCGAGCGGCGTGCAGGTGGAATGATAAAGCTCTCGCAATGGATTGGCCGCGGCACGCAGGCAGGAGGAATCGAGGATGGCCGACATCAAGATTCTCAACCCCGACGCACTCGGCAAGCCGCTGGGGCAATATTCGCACCTCACCCGCGTGAAGGCGTCGGAATTCGTCTACATTGCCGGCCAGGTGGGCGTTGACCGCGACGGCAAGGTCGTGGGTGTCGACGATTTCGACGCCCAATGCGTGCAGACCTTCGCCAACATTGAAGCAGCACTGAAATCCGTCGGAGCAGGCTGGAGCAATATAGTGCAGTTTACGACCTACATGGTGCACTCACAGGACATTCCAAAATTCATGAAGTACCGGCTGCGGGAGTTTCCAAAGATGTTTTCGAACGGTGCTTATCCGCCTAATACGCTGCTGATGGTCGACCGGCTTGTGCAGGAAGCGTTGCTGGTCGAAGTGCAGGCGGTAGCGGCGCTTTAGCTTACGTGGCTACCTTGTCTATCAGGCTGACGTGACCGACGACTACACGCCAGCCCTCCGGAAATTTTACCCAGGTCTGTGTCTGCCGGCCGATTTTGCCAGGAGCCGAAGGGCGCTCGTAGAGCGTCGAGGCAACCGCAAAATTGCGACCAAATGTGGTGATGATCGTGCGCGAAAGCCTACGGCCGAGCGCGACCGGCGAGCGGGATGCGCGGTATGACTTGATCTCGGCGTAGCCGTAAAGAATTTCTGCCGCGCCATAGCGGATGGTGCGTGAATCGTCGCGGAATAATTCATCGAGTACCGGCGTTTGAGACGAGCGCCTTTTCGTAACGCTCAAAGGCGGCCTTCACTTCGGCCATAACTTCCGGTAGGTCGATTTCCATTGTTGCCCTCATCTTTTAAGCTGATGTTTCTCGCTGCCTAGCGGCAGTGCGGCTGGCGCCCATACTTTGCAATGGCATAAGCTAAAGGTAAGACAAACTTGCCGCGAGCGCTGGATGTGGTCGAGTGGAGTGGAGATTTTTGCCGTGAAATGCCTTAGATCGCTGTTGATCGGACTGGCTTTGCTGTGCCCTGCCCTCGCTGTGGCACAGGATTTCCCCAATAGGTCAATCCGGTTGATCGTGCCGTTCCCGCCCGGCGGCCCAAACGACATCATCGCACGCGTCGTCGCGCAGCGTATGTCGGAGATTCTCAAGCAGCCGATAGTGATCGACAACCGCTCAGGTCAGGGCGGCGTGGTCGGGACCGATGTGGTCGCGAAGGCCGCACCCGACGGCTACACAATTGCTATTGCCAGCGCCGGGGCGCTCGCCATCAGCCCGAGCATGGAGAAAGTTGCCTACGATACGCTCAAGGATCTGCAACCAATCACGTTGGTCGCGAAAGTGCCGGAAATGCTGGTTGTGGCGACCAGCGTTCCTGCAAACAACATGCAAGAACTGGTGGCGTTGGCAAAGTCCCACCCCGGCAAGCTGAACTTCGCTTCCTCCGGCCCCGGCAGTATGCCGCATCTCGCTGGCGAATTATTCAAGCTCACCGCCGGTATCGACATCGTGCACGTACCTTATCGCGGCGCCGCACCTGCGGTGAACGATCTGCTCGCCCAGCAAGTGCAAATGGTGTTTCTTGATTTGCCGGTGCTGCTGCCGCAGATTAAGGCCGGCAAGCTCAAGCCGATCGCAGTTGGCGCAATGGAACGTGTGCCAAGTGCTCCCGATGTGCCGACCACTGTCGAAGTCGGCATGGCTCATCTGCAAACCGAAAACTGGTATGGCATGGTCGCGCCGGCCAAGACGCCGCCGCAGATCGTCACCGCGCTTAACAAGGCTGCAGTCGAAGCCATGAAAGACCTGACCGTAATCGAGAAACTGGCAAGCCAGGGCGCCATCTTGATTGGCGACACGCCCGAGCATTTCCGCAACTATATCGACAGCGAAACCAGCAAATGGGCGAAAGTGATCCTGGACGCTGGCGTACAAACCGAAAAAGACAAATAAACGGCCCGGCATATCGCATGTCCGCCGCAGATAATTTTGTGCTGCGCTCAACACTGACGTCGCCATTCGGCCGCAAGGTCCGCATGGCGATCGACGTATTGGGGTTGAGCGGGCGCGTCACTATCATCCCCGCTGATCCCCTCGACGAAAACGATACGCTGCGAAAGCAAAACCCGCTTGGCAAGATGCCCTGTCTCGTGCTGCCCGACAAAAGTACGATCTACGACAGCGGCATCATCATTGAGTATCTGCAAGACGTCGCCGGCACCGACCGGCTGTTACCGCTGCGCGGACGGGAGCGCTATCAGGCGCTCACGCTGTCGCGGCTCGCCGACGGAATCATCGATGCCTCGGTCCTGGTTGTTTACGAGAGCCGCTTTCGTCCCGATCTGCCGCATTCGCCGCGCTGGCTCGCGCATCAACGTGGCAAGATCCGGCGCGGACTGGCGGAGTTCGAAGCGTCGCCGCCCGACTCAAACAAAACCGACGTGATTTCCATAGGCTTATCTTGCGCGCTCGGCTATCTCGACTGGCGCAAGCAGATAGACTGGCGCCCTACCTATCCCGGTCTGGTTGACTGGCTGGAAAGGTTTTCCGCTCGAGAGCCGGCTTTCGAGCGCACGCGCGCCAAGGAAACGTAATGAAGCACGGCGCCGATACAGCCGCAGATGCGCCCTACTGGATGGCGGCACCCAGCAAGCCGAAGCTGAAATTGCCAGCCGGAGCTTGTGACGCTCACGTGCATGTTTTCGGCCCTCGCGCGCGCTATCCCTTCGCCGAAGGGCGCGGCTACACGCCGTCCGATGCGCCAAAGGAATTGTTGTTCAAGCTCCACGAATGGCTTGGCGTCCAGCATTGTGTGATCGTTCAACCGGCCTGCCACGGCTTCGACAATTCGGTCACCGCCGACGCGACCGCCGCCACCGGCGGGTCCTACAAAGGCGTGGGATTGGTTCCGCCGACGATTTCCGATGCCGAACTCAAACGTCTCGATGTCGCCGGTCTGTGCGGGGCACGGTTCCACTACATGGCACACTTGGCGAGTGGCCCGAGAATTGACGAGGTGATCACCTTCGGCAAGCGGCTCGCTGGGATCGGATGGCATCTACAAATCCACATGGAAGCGTCAATGATCGCGGAGCTGGCGCCCGCGCTGCGGCGCTCCCCCGTGCCCGTTGTGGTGGATCACATAGGGCGCGTCGATGCTTCCCTCGGACTGGAACAGCCTGCGTTCAAGGCGTTGCTTGCACTGCTCCACGACAAAAACGTTTGGGTAAAAGTAAGCGGATCAGACCGTGTCACCCGGCAAGGCCCGCCTTATAGAGATGCGGCCCAATTCCCGCGCAAGCTGGTTGCTGAATTTGGCGACCGCTGCGTCTGGGGCACCGATTGGCCGCATCCGAATCATCAGGGGCCTATTCCCGACAATGGTATTCTGGTCGATCTCCTGGCCGAGATCGCGCCAAGTGAGACTGGGCGACAGGCCCTGCTGGTGGATAATCCGCAGCGTTTCTACCGTTTCGCGCCGGCACACCGTCCGACTGGAGCCACATCATGAGCGGCCGCCTGCGGGATCGTATCGCGATCGTGACTGGGGCCGGCTGTGTCGGGCCCGGCTGGGGTAATGGCCGCGCCACTGCCGTGCGCTTCGCCGAAGAAGGCGCGAAGATCTTTGCGGTCGATCGCAATCTCGACAGCGTGAAGGAAACCATCGAATGCGTGAACGCTGCGGGAGGTGAGATCGTCATCCATCAATGCGATGTCACAGGCGCGGCTTCAGTCGAAGTTATGGTAAAGACCTGCCTCGATCGCTTCGGCCGCATCGATATACTGGTCAACAACGTCGGCGGCTCCGCCCATGGCGGACCGGTGGAAATGAGTGAGGATGTCTGGGACGCCCAGGTCGATTACAACCTGAAGAGCGTATTCCTTACGCTGAAGCACGTGCTGCCGGTTATGGAGAAGCAAAAAACCGGTGCAATCATTAACATCGCGTCAACCTCCGGCCTGCGCTGGACCGGTGCCGCGCAAGTTGGCTATTCAGCGACCAAAGCAGGCGTGATCCAGCTTTCGCGCGTGGTTGCCGTGCAATACGCGGACAAAGGCATCCGTGTGAACACGGTCGTCCCTGGGCAATTGCACACGCCGATGGTTGAGGCGCGGCTTGCCGGCCAACGCGCCGTCGGCGACGTGGAGGCGCTGCTCAAATCTCGGCTCGAGCGCATCCCGATCGGTTTCATGGGCGACGGCCGCGACACTGCCAACGCGGCGCTGTTTCTCGCCTCCGACGACGCGCGCTTCATAACCGGTACCGAGATCGTCGTGGATGGCGGTATGACGGCACGCTGCGATTAGATCTACGACACCGTATTGAACCGCTCGATACAGGTGCGGAGTACTTCGTCGCCGGGCCTTTTCCACCAATTGTCGGCCGAGAAAATTTCCACTTCGGTAAAGCCGCGATAGCCGGCCTTCCGCACTAACTCACGAATGCGCGGCAGGTCGATGATGCCGTCGCCCATCATGCCGCGATCGGTCAACATATCGCGCGTCGGCACCAGCCAGTCGCAAATGTGATACGCAAGGATTCGATTGCCTGCCCCTGCCCGAGCGATTTGAGCTGCGAGTTCGGGATCCCACCAGACGTGATAGGTGTCGATGGCAATCCCCGTGCCATCGCCGAGCAAATCGCAAAGGTCCAGCGCCTGCGCAAGAGTGTTAATGCAGGCGCGGTCGCCTGCATACATCGGGTGAAGCGGCTCAATGGCCAGCGGCATCTGGCTTGCGCGCGCGTGCGGCAAGATAGCCGCCATGCCTTCGGCTACCATCTGGCGGGCCCCATCGATGTCGCGGGAATTCTTGGGAAATCCGCCGGCCACCAAAATCAGGCATTCAGCTCCCAGCGCAGTGGCCTCGTCGATGGCGCGCATATTGTCGTCGATCGCCGCAAGCCGCCCCGCACGATCCACTGCCGGAAACATGCCGCCGCGGCAATAGCCGGTTACCCGCATGCCGTTTGCCTTGATTACGCGCGCCGATTCATCGAGTCCGATTGCAGCAACCTGATCGCGCCAAGGGTCGACCGCCCTGATGCCGTGACGCACACAGGCTTCGACTGCGTCACGCACATTCCATTGCTGGCGCACAGTTGCGAGATTGATGGAAAGACCGTCGGTATTCATCGGCGAGCGGCGTTCTATGCCAAGCCGTGCGTCGCGAGCAGCCTGCTCATGCGCGCGGCGGCCAATTCCGGATCGTGCAGCACGCGCGCTTTGTCGGCGAGCCGGAACAGCTCGGCGAGATGCAATAGCGATCGAGCGCTTTCCTGCCCTCCGACCATGATGAAGTGATCTTGCAAGCCATTGAGCCATGCAAGAAACACGACGCCAGTTTTATAAAACCGCGTCGGGGCTCGAAAGATGTGCCGGGATAGCTGCACCGTCGGCTCCAAGATTCCATGGAAACCTTGCAAGTCGCCGGCCGCCAGCCGTGCAAGGCCCGCAGATGCGGCGGGCGCAATCGCGTCAAATATGCCCAGGAGCGCATCCGAATATCCCTCTTCGTCGCCGGCGATCAGTTCGGCGTAGTTGAAATCGTCGCCGGTGTACATTCGTACGCCCGACGGTAACCTCCGGCGCATCTCGATTTCCTTGTCTTTTGAGAGCAGCGATATCTTTACGCCATCAATCTTCCCCGCATTGTCGTCGATGATGCCGAGACAATTTTCCATAGCCGCAGCGTGATCGGCAGAGCCCCAGTAACCAGCAAGCGCCGGGTCGAACATCTCACCGAGCCAATGAATGATGACCGGCTCGCGCACCTGCCGTAGAATCCGTCCGTAGACTTTGGCATAGTCCTCCGGACTTTTTGCCGCCGTGGCGAGAGCTCGGCTAGCCATCATCACAAGCCGGCCGCCCAT
>DATFXJ010000031.1:0-6597 GCA_035315965.1 Pseudolabrys sp. | reverse complement strand
AGGATCTGCGCGGCCTGCATCACCTGTTCCTGATAGATGATGACGCCGAACGTCTCACGCAGGATAGGCTCAAGCCTCGGATGGACGTAGTCAGCCCGCTCCATGCCGTGCTTGCGCGCGCAATAGGTCGGGATGTTCGCCATCGGGCCAGGGCGATAGAGCGCAACTAACGCGATGATGTCCTCGAACCGGTCGGGCCGCATGTCCAGGAGCGCCCGCCGCATGCCCGCACTTTCCAGTTGGAAAATCCCGACGGCTTCGGCGCGAGCCAACAACTCATAGGTATTCCTGTCGTCGAGCGGAACCGTGGCAAGGTCTATGTCGGTGCCGCGCCGTTTCACGAGTGCCACCGCGGTCTGCAAAACCGTAAGAGTCTTCAAGCCAAGGAAATCGAACTTCACCAGGCCAGCCTGCTCCACCCATTTCATGTTGAACTGGGTGACCGGGATGTCTGATTTCGGATCACGGTAGAGCGGCACCAACTGCGATAGCGGGCGATCGCCGATAACGATGCCGGCTGCGTGAGTCGAAGCGTGACGATTGAGGCCTTCGAGCTTTTGGGCGATATCGAAGGCGCGCTTGACCACCTCATCGCGATCGCGTTCGGCCTGCAGACGCGGCTCCCCCTCGATCGCCTGTTTGAGCGAGACCGGTGCCGCCGGATTCTGCGGCACCAGCTTGCAAAGTTTGTCGACCTGTCCATAAGGCATTTGCAGCACGCGACCGACATCGCGCAGCACGCCGCGCGCCTGCAACGTGCCAAAAGTGATGATCTGAGCGACTTGGTCGCGACCGTAGCGCTCCTGAACGTAGCGGATCACTTCATCGCGACGGTCTTGGCAGAAGTCGATATCGAAGTCCGGCATCGACACACGCTCGGGATTGAGGAAGCGCTCGAAGAGCAGCCCGAAACGGATCGGATCAAGGTCGGTGATGGTCAGCGCGTAGGAAACGAGCGAACCCGCACCTGAACCGCGGCCGGGTCCAACGGGTATGCCCTGTTTCTTCGCCCATTGGATGAAATCGGAAACGATCAGGAAATAGCCGGGGTATTTCATGCCGGCGATCACACTAAGCTCGAAATCGAGCCTTTCCCGATACTCATCGACAGTATGACCTGGCGCGACGCCCGCGGTTTCAATTCGGCGTTCAAGGCCTTCCTCCGCACGCTTGCGCAGTTCGCTCGCTTCATCGAGCATCTTTTCGTTATCGCCTGTCGAAAAGCGCGGGAGAATGGGTTGGTGCGTGCGTGGGCGGAAGGCACAGCGTTGCGCGATCTCGACCGTGTGAGTTAGGGCCTCCGGCAGATCGCGGAACAGCTCAACCATCTCCGCTCGGCTCTTGAAGCGGTGTTCGGGCGTCAGCTGCCGACGGTCGTTTTCAGACAGCAACCGGCCCTCAGCAATACAGATCAGCGCATCGTGAGCCTCATAGTCCTGCGCCGACGCGAAAAAGGGTTCGTTGGTGCCAACTAGAGGCACTCCCTTGCCGTAGGCCAAGTCGATCAACACCGGCTCGCTACGACGCTGCGACGGCGTTCCGTGTCGCTGCAATTCCATGTAGAGCCGGTCGCCAAAAAGCTTGAGCAATGCGTCAAGCCGGCTGGCTGCCAGGTGACTCTGTCCGGCGCCAATTGCCGTATCGAGAGGACCACCTGGGCCGCCCGTCAGCGCGATGATGTCCGCGGTTTCCCCTTCCAGCCATTCGAGCTTGAGCCTTGGCGGTTCGTTCGGTGGTGTATCGAGAAACGCGCGCGAATTGAGCCGCATAAGGCTGCGATAGCCTTCGGACCGCGCAGCGAGAAGCACAATTCGTGATCGTTCGGGGTGAGCATTCCCGTTGCGGGGGGCATGGTCGGAACCGCCGAAATCTACGGCAAGCGCGCAGCCAATGATCGGCTGAATGCCGTAGTCCGAGAGCTTCTCGGAAAATTCGAGCGCCCCAAACATGTTGTCGGTGTCTGTCAATGCAAGTGCGGGCTGACGGTCGACTTTCGCCAATTCGGCGAGGCGCGCGATTGTGAGCGCGCCCTCCAGCAACGAAAAAGACGAGTGCACGTGCAAGTGCACGAAATCGAGATTGCTCATGGGTGATTCCTTCTGGCACCCAGAGTGAGGACAGTTGGCTCCCTCGTCCACTGTCTGCGACGTCCGGTTACCCCACTTATGCCGGCTTTCAACAGGATGAAAGTTCATTCCGAGGCGCCGACGAAGTCCACAAACCCGAAATCCAGAACTACACATCTTCCGCGCGGCTCTGGATTCCAGGGTTCGCTCGCTACGCTCGTACCGCGCAATGACGGTAGGCCTTAAAGATTCCCCAAAACCTGCGCCCAGATGGCGATCATCCCGATGAACAGCGCCAGCGAGGCGAGCGCCGCGGCTTCATGAACTATCGCTTTCAACATGGCTTCCCTCCCGGAACGGAGAGAGAACATAGTTCAGTGTTTGTTCTTGAGTCAAGCGCCCGCCGGTCTAAGACAAGTTCCAGTGAAATCAGACACTTCTGAAGTTATCCTCAGCCATTACGTGGGCCCGCGTTACTGCATTTCCACGATTTTGCCTTCGCGCAAAGTGACGCGCCGGTCCATGCGGGCTGCGAGCTCCATATTGTGGGTCGCGATGATAGCCGCGATGCCGGACGCTCTCACAAGCTGCGACAGTGCGTTGAAAACGTGCTCAGCAGTGTGGAGATCAAGGTTACCAGTTGGCTCGTCCGCTAGGAGGATGCGCGGGGCATTGGCGACCGCACGGGCAATCGCCACTCTCTGCTGCTCGCCGCCTGATAGCTCCGATGGCCGGTGATTGAGGCGCCCGCCCAGGCCCAGATATTCAAGCAGTTCGACCGCCCGTGTCTTCGCTTCCGCGCGCCCGAGCCCGCGGATCATCTGCGGAAGCAGCACGTTTTCCAGCGCCGAGAACTCCGACAGCAGATAGTGAGACTGATAGACAAACCCGATCTCATTGCGCCGGATGCGGGTGCGCTCGTGGTCGGCCAAAATCGACGTCGAATGGCCATCGATGTAGACGTCGCCGTGGTCGGGATGCTCCAGAAGGCCGGCGATATGCAGTAGCGTCGACTTGCCGGCGCCCGAAGGCGCTACCAGAGCGACCGACTGCCCGCCCCAGAGTGCGAGTTCGATCCCGTTGAGCACGTGCAGCGTTTCATCGCCCTGCCGATACTGACGCTCGATATCGTGCAGGAACAGAACCGGGATGTCCTCTACCTGACGCGCCTGCGGTTGCTCGTGCTCAACGGTTTCCACCCTGGCAGCGGTATTTGCTTTATTCATAGCGGAGCGCCTCCACTGGATCGAGGCGCGCCGCGCGCCAGGACGGATAAAGCGTCGCGAGCAGCGATAATACGAGCGCCATTATGACAACTGCGGTTGTTTCACCCGAATCCATATCGGCGGGCAGATGCGACAAGAAATAGAGCTCAGGTGAAAACAGCTCTGTATTGGTGAGCCAGGACAAGAATTGCCGGATGCTCTCAATGTTAAGGCAAATCACCACACCGAGCATAAACCCCACAATGGTGCCGACCACGCCAATGGAAGCCCCGGTGATCAGGAACACCCGCATGATCGCGCCTTGGGTCGCACCCATTGTACGCAGGATAGCGATGTCTTGCCCTTTGTCCTTCACCAGCATTATCAGGCCGGAAACAATATTGAGCGCGGCGACCAATACGATGAGCGTCAAAATAAGGAACATCACGTTGCGCTCAACCTGCAGCGCGTTGAAGAATGTCGCGTTGCGCTGCCGCCAGTCGATCATGAAGACCGGCCGTTCAGCTGCGTCCTCGACCACCTTGCGATAGCGATCAATGCGATCGGGATTGTCCGTGTAGACCTCGATCGCGGTGACATCGCCGGCGCGGTTGAAATAACCCTGTGCCTCCTTCAGCGGCATAAACACCATGGCGTTGTCATATTCTGACATACCAATCTCGAAGACCGCAGCAATTTTGTAGACCTTGATGCGCGGTGTCGTGCCCATCGGGGTCACGGCGCCGCGCGGTGCGACGAGCGTGATGTTATCGCCCGAACGCAGCGAAAGCTGGTCGGCAAGTCTTCTCCCGATTGCAACGCCCTGCTCTTCATCAAACCCTTTGAGCGAGCCCTGCTTGATGTTGTTCGCGACAGAGGGAAGTTTTTCAAGATCCATCAGGCGAATGCCGCGTATCAATACGCCGCCGGCATTGAACGGCGACGATGCAAGTGCCTGACCCTCGACAATCGGCGCAGCAAGCCGGATTCCCTGAACGTCGGCGACCCGTGCCGCCACCTCCGCCCAGTCAGTGAGGGGTTTCTCCAGTGGCTGGATTAGCAGATGTCCATTCAGGCCAAGGATCTTGTCGAGCAGCTCTTTTCGGAAGCCATTCATCACCGCCATAACGATGATCAGCGTCGCGACCCCGAGCATGATCCCCAGAAAAGAAAACCCGGCAATCACCGAGATGAATCCTTCCTTCCGCCGCGCTCGCAGGTAGCGCAGCGACAGCATCCATTCGAACGGGGAGAAGGCCCGCGTCCCGTTGGGCTCGGTCATCGGCGGTTTGTTCCCGCGCTCGACTGTTCACACAGATTCTGGCGGATTCGTGCCAAGGGCGCGAGAGCAAAACCCTTGGCAACACACAGGATTATGGGGGAAATGTCTCAGTCGCGCGCTTCACCCTCCCGTAGGGAGAGGTCGGATCGCGAAGCGATCTGGGTGAGGGGTTACAGACTAACGAGCGGGCGGCCCCTCCCCTCAAAACCTATCCCCAATTGGGGAGCGGCAGCACCCTGTGCGTGCGGTGACGTCAGCGTGACAACAAATCGAGGGCCGCAGCGGGGCTGAGGCTTTCCCGGCTGCTATCGGCGCGTCTCTTGACTTCGACCTTGCCCTCCGCCAGCCCGCGCGGGCCGACCAGTACCTGCCAAGGGATACCAATGAGATCTACTGTCGCGAACTTTGCCCCTGGCCGTTCATCAAGGTCATGATAGAGCACCTCGATCCCTTTGGCAGCGAGATCGCGGTGGAACTGCTCACACGCGGCATCGGTATCCGAAGCGCCCTGCTTCAGGTTAAGGATTGCTACCTTGAAAGGTGCTACCGGCTCGGGCCAGATAATGCCGGCCTCGTCGTGCGATGCCTCGATGATGGCGGCAACCAGCCGGCTTGGCCCAATACCATAAGAGCCCATGTGGACGGGCACGTCTTTACCGTCGTGCATTGTGACCACGGCCTTCATCGGCCCGGAATATTTGGTGCCGAAATAAAAGATGTGGCCGACCTCGATGCCGCGCGCAGATACCTGCTTGTCGACGGGCACTTTGCCGAAGGCCGCAACATCATGCATTTCCGATGTTGCAGCATATTGCGATGTCCACTTATCGACGATCTTCTGGAGGCCCACAACGTCGTCGAAATTTATGTCCGCTGCCGGCACCTCCATGTCGAGGTAGTCTCTGTGGCAAAAGACTTCCGATTCACCCGTCTGCGCGAGAATGATAAACTCGTGCGACAGATTCCCTCCAATCGGACCGGACTCCGCGCGCATCGGAATCGACTTTAGTCCCATGCGCGCAAAAGTGCGCAGGTAAGCTACGAACATCTTGTTGTATGAATGTGTAGCGCCGGCCTGATCGAGATCGAATGAATAAGCGTCCTTCATCAGGAATTCGCGGCCGCGCATCAGCCCGAAGCGGGGGCGCACTTCGTCGCGGAATTTCCACTGAATGTGATAGAGATTGAGTGGCACATCCTTGTACGAACGCACATAGGCGCGGAAGATTTCAGTGATCATCTCCTCATTGGTCGGACCGTAGAGCATGTCACGTTCATGCCGGTCCTTTATGCGCAGCATTTCCTTTCCGTAGACCTCATAGCGTCCGCTCTCGCGCCAGAGGTCCGCCGACTGGATCGTCGGCATTAGCAATTCGATCGCGCCGGAGCGGTTCTGTTCGTCACGCACGATCTGGCAAATTTTCTGCAACACGCGGAAGCCGAGCGGCAGAAAGGCATAGATGCCCGCTGCCTCCTGCCGCATCATGCCGGCGCGCAACATCAGCCGATGCGACACGATCTCGGCCTCTTTTGGCGTCTCACGAAGGATCGGTAGAAAAAAACGGGATAGGCGCATGGACTTTGTGAAGAATCCCCGAGGCGACGGGTCAGAGAAAGCGGATCGGGTGAAAAAAACAAGGGCCGGGCTCGTTTTTCAGGAATTTATGGAGGGTTGCGGGATCTATATCGATGCTAGGCTGGCTATCAGACCGATTCTGAGCGCGGCAGCTTTTGCGCTCGCCCTGTAGACGGCATTGTGGGGTCTTGCGCCGATGCATGAGGCCCCGTTGGCCGGTCCATTTGCGATTAATACGCTCTCGGAACCTGGAAGCGCGGGTGACGGTTAGTTCGCATCCGGGGCAAACGATCTTGCTTGAGGCGCCGCTTGTGAGTGAGCGTTGATGTCACAAAAGTACTGACAGGCTTCCGATGATCGGCTAGCGTCACTTCTCGTTCGTACGAGCGGAACTCGGACGCAAGACCGGTTCCAAACCTGCGGTCTAAGTCTTGGGAGGAAGCACGTCCCGGCGCGTTAGTCGCCGCC
>DATFXJ010000030.1:0-3077 GCA_035315965.1 Pseudolabrys sp. | reverse complement strand
TCGGCTACGCGACTCTTTATGGCGATATGAACGGCGGCTTCAATCCAATCAAGGATCTCTACAAAACCGAAGTTTTTCGCCTTGCCCAGTTGCGCAACAAGTGGAAGCCCGAAGGTGCCAAAGGGCCGGATGGGCGGGTGATCCCTGAGAATATCATTACGCGGCCGCCGACCGCGGAATTGCGTGAAAATCAAAAGGACGAAGATTCCCTCCCGGCTTATGCCGTGCTTGATCCGATTTTGGAGCGCCTGGTCGAGCGCGAGGAGCCGATATCCACTATCGTCGACGCGGGATTCGATCGCGATACGGTAATGCGGGTTGAGCGCATGATCAACATCGCCGAATACAAGCGCCGCCAGGCGGCGCCCGGCGTTAAGGTGACCCTCAAGAATTTCGGCCGCGATCGTCGCTACCCGATCACCAATCGCTTCCGTGACCCGGGCACGCCTATGCGGGCACCCGATGATTCGTTGGTCACAGGCAAGCCCACAAAATCAGAAGCCTTCGACTATTAACGGCTAGCCGTCACTAGCGAGTTGGCAGGAAAGTCGGACCGACAGTGCGAACAGAGCGTTTGGCCGGATCGGCCTGGCTCGGTGACTCAACGCTTGGAGCGGTAGTCGCGGGCGTAGCGGCAGCCGAGGGTGTGCGCTGGTTAGGTCGGATCGGCCTGCCATCGGCGCCGATGCGCGGTTGCGAGAGTTGCTTAGCATTTTGTTCGGTAACCACGACATCGCCAGGCACGACCGTATCGTCTGGACCGATGGCCTTGAGCGCTTGCGCCCAGCTTTCACCCGGCCGGCGGCAACTGCATTCAGGACTCAAGGATTTCCGGTATTGGAACGCGGTCGGTAGCTCAGTGTAGGGGCGGCCGTTGAGTGAAACGGCCTGTGCCATTTCCTCACCCGGATTGTGATACGTGTAGAGCAAAACTTCGGACGCTGGACACATACGCTGGCAGGTCTGCTCGTCTTCCAGGAATCGATCCGGCGAGGTTGAGTACGAAATCGGGAAATAGAAACCGTCGCATGTACGCACGCAGACGGTGCGGAAGGTCCCACCCATTGGTCCGAACGGCGTTGAAACGATTGCACCGCCGCCGTTATCGCCAAACAAACGATCCCAAAAACCGCCCTGCTGAGCCGCGAGGGCCGCAGACCGATATTGCGGGCCGCATCCGTTGTCCCCCAACGCGATCAACAATCCCCGGCGTTGCGCGGCACGTTCGGCGGTGCCGCCGTTGAATTGTTCAAGCTGATTCCGCATTCGTTCGAGTGCAAAGCGTTGCTGATCGACCTGCCGGCGCAGTCCGCCGCATTGCGGGGACGGATTATTGAAGATCGAGAAGAATCCCGAGCTTTCGCACCCGATACGGCGCGATTGCGCGACAAGCCGATCTACTTCGAATTGCTGGCGATTGACCATTTCTTCCGTGCGGCGAATCTGCTCGGCGCGCGCCGGGTCGGCATTGCCGCGATCGAGGCTGGCTAGCTGGGCTTCGAGCCGTTGGCAGACCGGAGTCGGTGACTGCGCGTGCGTAGTCGCGAGGTTCGACAGCGCCATGAGCGCGCCGGCGGCGAACGTGTAAACCGGTGATCCCCTCATGTGCGTGCACTCTAGTCTGAAAACCATGGCAGGGCGAGCCTTGTCATTGATGCGCTCCCGCGACTTCAGAACGCAGGTTCCACAGCACGCCGGAAACAATGATCAGTGCGGCAAACAGGACAAAAATGTCCAGCCGCTCGCCGTAGAATACCCAGCCGACTACAGCGATTAACGGAATACGCATGAAGTCTAGTGGTACTACCAAAGTGGCGTCCCCAGACCGAAATGCGTTGCTCAGACAGTAGTGAGATGTGAGCCCAGCCGTGCCGACTCCAAGCGCGGACAAGATGTAACGCTCCTCGAAATGCAAGAACACACTCGGATGCTGCCAACGAGTGAAAGGGGAAACTGGATTGCCGCCATCCAGAATATTATGCCGAAGGTTGATTCGGTCATAGTCAGCTTTTTGGTGGCAATCATGGTGATGGCGTAACCGAATGCTGCCAGTAACACCAGTATCCCACGAGAATTGCGACGCATAGTGGACGGTATTGCGGAAATTGTTTAGGCCCATTCGCCGTGGACGTGCGTGGATCCGCAGGTCCGCTCGCACTGCCAACAGTACGAGCAGTACCAAAAGTGCAACGCCGCTCCGGATGGGGAGAATCTCGAAGATGCTAAATCCGCCACGGGCCAGTTCGCGAATCGATACCGGCATGATCGAAAACAAGAGCAATGCGCCGACCATCCAGGGGACGACGTGTGTGATTCTAGTGGCGATCACGTGTGATTCGCTAATGATGAAGGAGAGGTGTGCGGCTCTATGATCTAGAACGCGCCTGCTTTGCCGTCATTCCGCGTCAGGCTGATTTCCCGGCCTCGCCTTGTCGAAAGCCGGGAGCTCCATGCAAGCCGCATCTACACCTGAGATTTTAGGAAATTTGTCGAGCGGTACCTTGAACCGCCTGGCATTCGCGACCTGCGGGACCAGGCAAATATCGGCTATTGTTACCTGGGGTCCACAGGCATAGGGTCCGGGCGCGAGCAATCTCTCTAACGCTGTAAAGCCCTCAGTGATCCAGTGGTGGTACCAGACGTCAATGTCTGGCTGCTCATGCCTGAATTGGCGCCTGAGGTACCGCAGAGCGACGAGATTGTTGAGCGGATGAATGTCGCAAGCAATCATTTGTGCGATCGCTCGCGATTTCGCGCGACCAAGCGCGTCCACAGGCAACAGCGGCGGCTCGGGATGAATGTCATCGAGATATTCGATGATCGCCAGCGATTGAGTCAGTACTTCGCCACTCGACAGCTCAAGCGCAGGCACCCGCGCCTGGGGATTTATGGCACGAAATTCCGGCGTGTGCTGCCGGCCGCCATCTTTTGTTAGATGGATGGGCACTATCTCGTAAGGAAGGCCCTTAAGGTTTAGCGCTATACGGACTCGATAGGCAGCAGAGGAGCGGAAATACGAATAGAGTTTCACGGTTTAACCCCAGCTTGCATCGCCACAATCTACCCGGGACGGCGTC